>JADDKG010000418.1 GCA_020253895.1 Rubrobacter sp. | reverse complement strand
GAGAGGTGCACCTCCACCTTGGCGGGCCTCTCCGCCGCCTCTAGGGCGTCGTGGATGGCGTAGGAGTAGTGGCTCCACGCCCCGGGGTTGATGATGATCCCCCGGGCCTCTCCGGCCTCCCGGATCCAGGCCACCATCTCCCCCTCGTGGTCGGTCTGGCGGAAGGCGATCTCCACCCCCGGGAAGGACTTTCGCACCGCCCGCTCTATGTCCGCGAGCGTCGCGGTGCCGTAGACCTCGGGCCGGCGGCTGCCGAGCGCCCCGAGGTTCACCCCGTTGAGCACGTAGACCTCAGCCAAGGACGGCCTCCACGGCCCTCCGGGCCTCATCCTCGTCGACCTCCACGCCCCACAGCGGCCTCCCAACCTCCTCCAGCAGCACGAACCGGTGGGCCCCGCCCCGGCGCTTCTTGTCCCGCCCCATGGCCTCGAGCACCCCGCCCACCCCCAGGCGCGGCGCCCGCACCGGGAGGCGGGCCTCCCGGAGCAGCCGCTCGTGCAGCCCCACGAGATCCACCCCGAGCACCGTCCGGGCGAGGAGCGCCTCGGCCACCATCCCCACCGCTACCGCCTCCCCGTGCGCCAGGGCGTATCCGGAGGCGGCCTCGAGCCCGTGGCCGACGGTGTGCCCGTAGTTGAGGATCGCCCGCCTACCCAGCTCGCGCTCGTCGGCGGCGACCACCCCGGCCTTGAAGGCGACGGAGTGCAGGACGAGCTCCTCCAGCGCCCCGGCATCCCGCGCGAGCGCCCCGCCGATCCTCCCGAGCGCCCCGAAGAACTCCCCCCCGGCGAGGAGCCCCATCTTTATGACCTCCGCCAGCCCCCGGGAGAGCTCCCGCCCGGGCAGGCTCTCCAGGAAACCGAGGTCCGCCGCCACGAGCCGGGGCTGCAGAAAGGCCCCGACCAGGTTCTTTCCCTCCGGGAGGTCCAGGCCCACCTTCCCACCCACGGAGCTGTCGACCATGGCGAGCAGGGTGGTGGGCAGCATGACGAGCGGGATGCCGCGCATGTAGCTGGCCGCGACGAACCCCCCGAGGTCCCCTACGACCCCGCCGCCGAGCGCGAACAGGACCCCGTCGCGCATCAGGCCGGCCCGCGCCAGCCGCCGCAGCACCTCCCCGTAGACGGAGAGGCTCTTGGAGCCCTCGCCCGCCGGGACCTCCACCGTCTCCAGCACCCGCCAGCCGGCCTCCCGCAGCGAGCGCCGGACCCTCCCGGCGTACAGCGGCCCCACGGCCGAATCGGTGAGAACGGCGCACTCCCCCACCCCGAGGACCGCGGCGGAGAGGGCCCCTACGTCCAGGCCGAAGCCGACCTCGACCGGGTACGCCGTCCCGGTCCGGACCTCTAGGCGCCCAGCCACCGTACTATCTCCTCCACGACCTCCTCCGCCTCCCGGCCGTCAACCTCCACCGTGAGGTCCGCGACCTCCCTGTAGAGCGGCTGCCGGAGCTCGTAGCGGCGGCGGAACTCCTCGAAGCTGGCCCCCCGCAGGGGACGGTCGGCGGCCCGGGTGCGGGCGTAGAGCCGTCGCAGATCCTCCCGCAGAAAGACGGTGAGCGCCCCCTCTCTCAGCAGCCGGCGGTTGTCCTCCCGGAGCACCGCCCCGCCGCCGCAGGCGACCACCCGCGCCCCCCCGCCCCCGAGCGCCGAGGCGAGCTCCCCGTGCTCCAGCCTCCGGAAGGCCTCCTCCCCCTGCTCGGCGAAGATCCGGGGCACGGGGCTTCCGGCGCGGCGGGCGACCGCCTCGTCGAGGTCCACGAAGCCCACGCCCAGCCGGCCGGCGAGCAGCCGTCCCACGGTGCTCTTGCCGCAGCCCATGTACCCGACTATGGCCACGCTCTCCCTCAAAGCGGCGGATCCCTCAGGCTTCCGGCCGGCGCGAAAGCCGCCCGATGCGCCGCATGTAGTGCTCGTAGGAGGCCCGGATGTCCTCCAGGGCATCCGAGCCGAACTTCTCCAAGAAGGCCTCGGCCAAAACCACCGCCACCATCGCCTCCCCGATGACCGCGGCGGCGGGCACCGCGCAGCTGTCGGCCCGCTCCCTGAAGGCCCGCGCCTCCTCCCCCGTGGAGAGGTCCACCGTCCTGAGCGCCCGGGCGATGGTGGAGATGGGCTTCATCGCCGCCGCCACCACCACGGGCTCGCCGTTGGTCATCCCGCCCTCCAGCCCCCCGAGCCGGTTGCTGGCCCGCCCGAGCGTCCCGCCCCGACGCACGATCTCGTCCTGCACCTCGCTGGAGCGGCGCCGGGCGGCCTCGAAGGCGTCCCCGATCTCGACCCCCTTTATGGCGTTTATGGAGATTATGGCCCGGGCGAGCCGGGCGTCCAGCCGGTCCCGCCAGTCGGCGTAGGAGCCGAGCCCCGGCGGACAGCCCTCGGCCACCACCACGAACTCTCCGCCGAGGGCGTCCCGGGCGTGCCGGGCGGCGTCTATCTCGGCCTTCATCCTCTCGGAGACCTCGGGGTCGGGACAGCGCACCTCGGAGAGGTCGGCCTTCTCCGCCCCGGCGGCGGCGAGAGCCCGGTCCATCGCCACCCCCCCGATCCGGTAGACGGCGCTAGAGATGCGGACGCCGAACTCCCCCAGCAACCTCCGGGCCACCGCCCCGGCCGCCACCCGGGCGACGGTCTCCCGGGCGCTGGAGCGCTCCAGCACGTTGCGCAGGTCCCCGAAGCCGTACTTCTGCATCCCGGCGAGGTCGGCGTGCCCGGGACGGGGCAGCGTGATCGGGTCCGGCGGGTCCTCCACCGGCGCGGGGTTCATCCGGTGCTCCCAGTTGGCGTAGTCCCGGTTGCGCACGAGCATGGCGACCGGCGAGCCCAAAGTGTACCCGTGGCGTACCCCCCCGAGAAACTCCACCCGGTCGCGTTCGATCTTCTGCCGCCCGCCCCGCCCGTAGCCGGCCTGCCTGCGGGCGAGCTCCCGGTCCACGTCCCCGGCCAGGAGCCGCAGCCCGGCCGGCACGCCGTGGACTATGACCACCTCCGCCGGCCCGTGCGACTCGCCGGCGGTGGAGAAGCCGAACCTCAAGGGAGAACCTCGCGAGAAGACATCCCCTCAAGATTACGGCACGGGGGCCCCGTCCGCAACCCTCCCGGGCGGCGGGAGGTTCCCCCCGCTCTCGAAGAGCCCCCGGGTCCTCTCGGGCGGGGGCGCGGGCCGCTGGCGGACGGGGCGGCGGGTGGTGTCCTCCCTGCGGAACCCCGGCTCCTCCCTGAAGGTCCTCTCCCGGGGCGGGTTGGCGGCGGGTTGCCCGAAGCCGGTGCGCTCGAAGCCCGTCTCCTCGGCGGTGGTCTCCGGCTGGCCGGTCGTGGCCTCCGAGCGCTGCAGCAGCTGGCGGAAGGGGTCCTTGCTCTGGTAGGCGGCGTAGGAGTCCACGTCGGGGGCCTCCACCCCGGGGGCGGGCTGTACGCCCTGTGTGGCGGGCGTCCCCTCCCGGCTCGCCACCCGCTCCCCCCCGCCCCCGAGCAGGGTCCCGGCGGCCACCCAGGTGAAGAGGAAGACCGCGACGACCGCCAGGACCGGAGGCAGCACCCGGTTGTCCCGGAGGAGCGCCTCCACGAGGCGGCCAGCGCCCTCCCTCAAGCCCCTACCCGCCATCGGCAGTCACCTCCCCGGTAGTCTCCCCGGTCCCGGAGGGCACCGGCCCCTCCGGCTGGAAGTATATCTCCGCCCTCACCTCCACCCTCAGCAGGCGTTCGATCCCGGCAGCTCCCCCCGCTTCTTCTGCGGGCTCGTAGGAGACCTCGTTCACCGCCACCAGCCGCACCAAATTCTGCAGCCGCAGGAGGAAGTCCTGCATCTCTTCGTAGGTCCCCTCGAAGGTCATTGTAACCGGGACGACCGAGTAGGGGCCACCGGTCTCCGGCGCGCCGGGGGTGCCGGGCTCTATGGAGAGCTGGGTCACCCCGGAGGCCCGGGCCACCTCCTCCACCTGCACGATAAAGGTGGGGATCTCCGGTTGCTCCGGGATCCGCTTGGAGAGCTCAAGAAGCTGCCGCTCAAGCTCCGGGGCGTTGCGCCGGACGTCCTCCAGCCTCCTCACCTCCTCCCTGAGCTGGGCGAGCCGGGCCTCCTTCTGATCGCGCTCCTCGGCGCTCGATTGCAGCCGGTCGAGGAGAGGTGAGATCAGGAGCAGATAAGAGAGGACCAGCGCGGCCAGGATGCCCAGCGCGCCGATGAGGAGCGTCCTGCGCTCGCCGTCCACCTGCTACCCCCCTCCTCCCTCCCCGGAGAGCGCCTGGTCCTCCAGCCCCTCCAGCCGGACCCCGGCCCCGGCGGCCCCCACCACGGTTATCAGGTCGGACTCGGCCTCGAAGTTCAGCGCGGGCCGGATAAAGGTCTGCCGGTCCAGCTCGGCAGACTCCAGCCGGGTGTTGGAAAGAAAGCGCAGGTTGTCCATCCGCACCACGAAGTCCGCCACGTTGCGGTACTCGGGGAGGGCGACGCCGGTGAAGACCACCCTGCCCGGGGGCTCCAGAGGCTGCCCCACCGGGGCATCTATGTCCACCGGGGAGGCTTCGGCGGACATGGTCTCCAGCGCGGTCGTGGTGGGGATGACGAAGGCCAGCCCCTGCAGGAACTCCGCCCACTGGAAGCGGCTGCGGTAGATGCCGTCGGCGACGGGCTTCTTCTCCTCGATCCGGGCCTGGAGCCCGCGGTAGGGGCTCAGCGCCTCCAGCCGCCGGTTCTGCTCGGCGATGCTCTGGTCCAGCTCGGCGATCCTGTTCTCCACCATGAAGATGCGGATCACGAGGAACAGGGCCACGAGCCCCACGAGCAGCAGAGCGGCGGCCCCGCCGACGAGCAGCAGCCCCGCCGCCCGCTGCCCGCGCAGCCGCTCCAGCCCGCGCCGCCGCTCCTCCGGGGGGAGGAGGTTTATCCGCCTCACCCGCCGTCCTCCATGGCCAGCCCAAGCGCCACGGCGAGCACCGGCTCCATGGCCCTCAGCTGCTCGTCGGGAACGTTGGAGCGGTTGGCGGAGATCCGGGCGAGGGGGTTCGCCGGCCGGACCGGGAGGCCGAGCAGCTCGGAGAGGTGGTCGGTGATGCCGGGGATGAGCCCCGCCTCCCCGGAGAGCACCACGAGCGAGACCTCCCGGGCCCCGGGCTGCGCCTGGTGGTACTCGGCGGAGCGCTGCACCTCCTCCGCGAGCGCGCGGGAGGCCTCCTCCAGCCCCCGCCGGACGTCGTAGATGAGCGCCGGGTCGGGGAGCTCTTCGGTCTCCTCTTCGGGCTCGGGGGGAGGGCGCCGGAGGCACCCCCCGAGCCCCACCCCGGGCTCGAAGACCAGCTTCTCCGCCTGGTCGGCCGGAAGGTCGGCGGTCTCGGAGACCCTCCGGACGAAATCCTCAACCCCCACCGGGAGAAAGCGGACCAGAGAGGGGCGTCCGCCGCCGGCGACGAGGAGGTTGGAGAGCTCGCTCCCCACGTCGAGCAGCACGACGTCGCCCTCGTCATCGAAGAAGGAGGCGGGAAGCACCGAGCGCAGCAGGCACAGCGCCTTCACGTCCACCCCGACCGGCCGGAGGCCGCCGGACCGGACCGCCGCGGAGAACCGGAGGACCATCTCCCGGCGGGCGGCGACGAGCAGCACCCTGTCCTCCTCCGGGTTCTCGGGGGACGGGCCGAGCACCACGTGGTCCAGGATCGCCTCCTCCAGCGGGATGGGGATGTAGTCCTGGGCCTGGAAGGAAAGGGCGCCGGCCAGCTCGGAGGGCTCCATGCGGGGAAAGCTCACGAAACGCACCACCACCTGCTCGTTGGCGACCCCGAGGAAGACCGACCTGCCCCGGAAGGAGTGCGACTCCCAGAAGCTCCGGATCTCGGCGGCCAGAAGCTCCGGGTCGGCCACCTCACCCCCGGAGATCACACCCTCCGGCAGCCGGTGGTAGCCGACGTGCTCCAGAGCGTAGTCCCCGGGAGAGCCGGAGAGCTGGACCGCTTTTATCGCGCTCCGGTCGATGTCCATCCCGATGGCCTGCGGCAGAAGCCGCCCGAGCGCGGTTATCCGGTCGAGCACCCATCCACCCCCCTACCCGGGAGGCCGGTCAACCGCCGTCCTCCCGGGCCACGTAGCACAGCGGCCCCACCTCCGTGTCGCTCCCCACGGAGGCCTTGCGCCCCACCCCGGCGTTAAAGCCGAGCAGGACCCGGGCCCCCACGCGGGCGCCGGGCCCGACCACGGAGCCCGCCGAGAGCCAGACCCCCGCACCCACCTCGGCGTCGCGGTCCACCAGCGCCCCGGGCCCGATGAAGCTGTGGCTTCCGACCACGGCGTTGGGGTGGACGACGGCCCCGGCTGCGAGCACGGACCCGTCGCCGACCATCGCCGCCCCCGAGACGTAGGCGCCGGGGTGTACGGCGGTGAAGAAGCTCCCCCCAAGGCCCCGGAGGGAGTTGGCTATGGAGAGGCGGGTGCGGTTGTCCGTTATGGCGACGATGACGTGCACGGGCTCCACGGAGAGCATGCTCTTGAGCATGCCTATGTCCCCCAGCACGGGGAACCCTCGCACCTTCTCGGGGAGCACGGCGTGGGCGTCGTCGTAGAAGCCGAGCACCCTGTCGGAGATGCCGGCGGCGATGAGGACGTCGAGCGCGAGGCGGCCGTAGCCGCCCGCCCCGACGATGGCGAGCCGCATCTCCTCCTCGAAGTCTATGCCCCGGGCCTCGGCCTCGGGCTGGGACATGCCGGCGGCTAGTTCAGGTCCGAAGATCTTCCTGCGCCCCCCTCCTCGCGTTGCGGGCAGTTTAGCACCGCACCAGCCATCTCTCTCCGCTCCCTGCCTGTGTGGGAGAACCTGCCGCCCTCAACTGTATAGCCTCTTTTCAGCGGCGTAAAGCGCCGCCCAGCCGGTGCCCCCGGAGGAACTCGGCGGCCCCGAGCCGCCGCCCCCCGGGAAGCTGGAGTTCGAGCACCTCCACGACCCCCGTACCGCACCCGACGAAGATCCTCCCTTCCTCCGCCCGTATCTCACCGGGGCCGGGCGAACCACCCCCCTCCTCCCGGTGCACCCGGGTGCGCCAGATCTTGACCGGCCCCTCGACCTCCGGGTGGCGGGCCCTGGCCCCGATGTGCGGCGCGAGGGCCCGGACCAGATCGTGCACCTCCCGCGCGCTCCGCGACCAGTCTATTACCTGATCCTCAGGTGTAATCCTGGGGGCATAGGTGGCCCGGTCGCTGTCCTGTTCGGTGAGGTTGAGGGTTCCGGACTCCAGACGGTCCAGCACCTCTACCATAGCTTCAGCGCCGAGCCGGGCGAGCTCGCCGGCGAGCTCGCCCCCGGTCATCTCCGGCGGTATGGGAAAGCTGCGCTGGAGGGCTATGGGACCGGTGTCCAGACCTTCGTCCATCTTGATTATGGTGACACCGGTCTCCCTCTCGCCGTTCATGATGGCCCGCTCCACAGGGGCGGCGCCGCGGTAGGCGGGCAGCAGCGAGGCGTGGACGTTGTACGCGCCGTGGGGCGCGGCGTAGAGGGTGTCGGGGCGCAGGATCTGACCGTAGGCCGCTACGACGAGTACGTCGTAGCGGGAGATCTCCCCGGCCGCCTGGGAGATGTCCGGCGGCTGGAGGAGGGGGAGCCCCCTCTCGCGGGCGAGCGCGGCGACCGGGGGGGAGGCCCTGCGCCTGCCCCTCCCGCGCCGGGAATCCGGCTGGGAGATGACCAGCCCTACCTCGTGCCCGGACTCCAGAAGGCCGCGGAGCACGGTGGCGGCGAACTCGGGGGTGCCGGCGAAGGCTACCCGCATGCTTCTAGCGGCTGTTGAGCATCCGCTCGCGCAGCTCCCGCAGGGCGGCCCGGCGGGTCTCCCTGTCCACCCGGTCGAGGATGAGGATGCCGTCCAGGTGGTCCGTCTCGTGCTGCACCACCCGGGCCAGAAGCCCCTCGGCCTCTATCCTGAGAGGGGCCCCTTCTAGGTCCTGCCCTACGAGGACCACGGACGCCGGGCGCTCGACCTCTACCCGGACCCCGGGGATGGACAGGCAGCCCTCTTCGGCCCTCTCGGTCTCTTTGGAGGCCTCCTCGATGACCGGGTTGACCACGACCAGCCGCCGGTCTTCCACCTCGGCCACAAAGATCCGCTTGAGCCTCCCGACCTGGTTCGCCGCCAGCCCCACGCCCTCGTGCTCCCGCATCGTCTCGAACATCTCCTCGGCGAGCCTAGCAAGCGAACCGTCGAAGCTCCGCACCGGAGCGGCCCGGGACTTGAGCACCGGGTCTCCGAAAGTCCGCATCTCAAGAGCCAATCCCTCTAAACCTCCTCGGGATCCACCTCAACACGTACCCTGATCCCGCCCGCCCGCGCAAGCCGGCGCGCAGCCTTCCGACCGGCACGGGCCGCCGCAGCGGGCTCCCGGGACCTCAAGAGGAGCCTCCAGGCGGATGGCCCGTCGGCCGGAGGGGCGGG
>JADDKG010000417.1 GCA_020253895.1 Rubrobacter sp. | reverse complement strand
CGCCTGCCAGGATGGGTAGGAGCCGCCGAGACCTGGAGAGGGAGCTGCAGGAGCGGGCCGGGCTGGACGAAGAGCAGGCCCGCAGGGCCGTGGAGGTCTTCGAGGAGTTCCTGCGGCGCCGGGCGGAGGAGCCGGGCGGGGAGGAGTTCCGGGGTCTCTTTACGGGTTCCCTCCGCCTGTTCGAAGACTGACGCCGGGAAGCGCCCGCCAGGCCCTTTACCCGGGTGATGGAAAGGTTTACCCTGACTCCGGACGCACTTCTCTGGCTAGGGATGGTCTTCAAGAGGGGGAAGCGGTGAGTCCTGAGCCCGGCGACCCGGTCGGCGCGCTCGCGAGCCAGCTGGAGGCCGCAGGCGCCCTCATAGAGAGCCTCGAGGAGGAGGTGGCGCGGCTGCGCCACGACCTGGAGGAGGCCAGGCTGGCCCTCCGGGCCGCCCAGCAGGAGGTCTCGGCCAGGGGCCGGGCGCTGGAGGAGAAGGAGCAGGAGCGCCGGGAGGCCTTGGAGGAGAAGGAGCGGCTGCGGAAGCGGCTGGAGGAGCTCCGGGAGGAGATGCGCCGCGAGCGGGAGGCCGCGGAGGCGAGACACCGGCAGGAGCTGGAGGCCCTAAAGGACTCCTCCAAGCAGTGGGAGGAGGAGCTGCGGAAGGCCTACCGGGAGCAAGAGGAGCGGCACCGGAAGGAGCTGGAGGAGCTCCGGATCAGGGCCGAGAGGGAGCGCAGCGACCTGGAGGGCTCGCTGCGGGAGGAGTTCGGGCGGCGGCTGGAGGAGGAACGGGAGCGGCGCGAGCGCCAGCACAGGGACGCCCTGCACGCGCTGCGCAGCGCCTCCGCAAGCCGGGAGCTAGACCTCCAGCGGGACTACCAGGCGGTGGTCGAATCCCAGCAGGCCGAGATAGAGGCCCTGCGCGGGCAGCTGCAGCGGCAGGCGGAGCGGGCCGAGGAAGAGCGCCGGGAGGCGCTGCGCGAGGTCAAGCGGCTCGCCGAGGAGCGGGAACAGAAGCTCCGGCGGGCGCACGCGGCCAAGCTGGAGGAGGTCCGCGAGGAGGCGGAGCGCCGGATCTCGGCGCTCCAGGCCCAGAAGGAGGCGGACAACCGGGCGCTCAGGGAGCGTCATGAGGAGGAGACGATCCGGCTCCGCCGTGCCTACGAGGAGCGGCTCGCGGCCGAGGACGAGCGCCGCAAGCAGGAGACCTGGGCCCTGCAGGAGCGGCTGGAGGAGCTGAGGACCCAGAGGGACGCCGAGCGGCGGGCATACACCGCACGGCTCAAGGAGCTGGAGGCCGAGCGGCTCGCCAGCAGGACAGAGGCCGAGGAGAACCTGGAGAGGGTGGTGGCCCGGTTCGGGGAGGAGATCTTTGGTCTCGAGTCCCGGATCGCCGAGCTGGAGGGCTCCCTGGAGGAGTCTGAAGGCCTGAGGAAGCGGCTTGAGGACGAGCTCATCGAGCTCCGGGGGAGGCTCGAGGCCCGCAGGGAGCCCATATCCCCCGCCCGGGGGGAGGAGTCCGGCGAGGAGCTACGCCAGAGGCTGCGGGAGCTGGAGGCGGAGAAGCTCCTCGCCCAGGAGCGGCTCGAAAGCCTGCAGGAGGAGCTGGCGGCCGCCCGGGAGGAGGGGCGGCGCAACGCCGAGGAGCTGGAGAAGGCCCTGGACAGGCTGCGGCGGCTCTCCGAGCCAGAGCAACGGCTGCGGGAGGGCATCGCCCTCTTCAACACCAGCGAGCACGCCCGGGCCGTCGCCTCTATCTCCAAGGCGCTCGGCCTGCCGCGGGTGCACGCCCGGATAGACGAGGAGAACGGCGGCAAGCCGGTGCTGACCTTTGTCTGGGAGGGAGTAGGCTGGCGGCGCTACGTCTCGGACCCCACCGAGGGGGTGGAGGAGCCCCGGGTCTACCTCATCGGGACCGGCGACTCTCCCGAGGATCTGAAGCCCCCGGAGAACCAGCCCAACGCCCGGGTGGACGCCCAGGGCCGCCTGATGCTGGGGGTGCAGGCCCGCTAGCGGCGGCGCTTCTTGAGGCTCTCGTGGTAGCGGTGGAGCGACTCCCCCCGCCGGGCACCCACGTAGGAGGCTACGAAGGAGATCGCCAGCACGGCGGTTACCGCCAGCGCCGACCACAGGGTCACCACGCCGGGGAAGGCGCCGTTGCCAGAGAGCAGGTTCAGCGCCGGGGAGATGACGAAGGCCACCGCCGGGACCACCACCCCGTGCAGCCGCCTGCGGGCGGGCGCGTAGTAGCCCGTTGCCATCCCCCCGAAGTAGAAGCCGAAGGCGGCGGCGAAGGCGACCAGCATGGTGGGGAGCCCGGTAGCGCCCAGGGTGTCCACCCCGCCCTGAAGGCCGAAGATGGCCGTGAGCACCGGGGCGAAGATGCCGAACACCAGCAGGAGACCCAACAGGAGCGCCAGGAGCACCCCGAGGACGACCGCACCGAGGCTTTTCATACCCCTATTCTACTACCGGCTCTGCGGGCGTCCGCCTGAAGAGCGGCTACCCGGCGAGCGCGTCGACCAGCTCGCGGCAGAAGTCCGGGATATCCGGCACCACCCGGCCCCAGACCAGGTTCCCCTCCCGGAAGGCCGGCTTGTCCACCCAGATAGCCCCCGCGTTCTCCAGGTCGTCCTTTATGCCCAGCGAGCCCGTGGCTCGGACGCCCTCGACGATCCGGGCGGAGATGGCGACCAGCCCGCCGTGGCAGATGATCCCCACGACCCCGCCCCGCTCGTGCAACTTCCGGACGAGGCCGGTGATCTCCGGGTATCGCCGCAGCTTGTCCGGGGCCCATCCGCCGGGGACCACGACCCCGTCGAGCTCGGCGGCGTCGACCTGGTCCGGCGTCACGTCGGCCCGAGCCTGCAGGGCGTTCTTCCCCCGCACCGGCTCCAGGGTCGGGCCGACCGAGATCACCTCGGCCCCCTCCTCCCGCAGCCGCATGAGCGGCACCCAGTACTCCAGATCCTCGAACCCCTCGGCCACCAGCACGGCGACCTTCTTGCCCCGCAGCCTCATGACGGGTTCCTCCTCTCCGAAACTCCTCTCCTGCCCTACGCGGAAGTTTTAGCAGATCAGGGGTCGTCCGTATCCCCACGCCTGCGCTGGGGAGCGAAGCGGGGTATCGGTTCGAGGCCCTGGATGTGCCCCGGCGGGCGTCCGGCGCGCTCGGGCGGTGGCTGCTCCTCCGGAGGCCCCTTCTCCGCGGCATCCAGCAGGATCTCTAGCTGCCGCCGCACCTCCGCCCTGGTCCGCATGTAGAAGAGCTTGAAGCCCGCAACGGGTGCCGCGAAGGCAGGCAGGACCCCGAGCATGAAGAAGCCGTTCTGGAAGCCGGCCAGCACGAAGAGCATGGCCAGGGTGACCCCCAGGATGGTGGCCAGGGTAAGGCACTCGGCCCGCTGGTTCGAGACGTCGGCGGTTAGAGAGGCTGCGCACCGTCCACGCTCCACCTCCTCCACCCGCAGCTCGACCGAGCGCGTCTTGAGCAGCGCATGTCCCCCGGAGAGATCCAGCGCCCGCCGGACCGCCCCGAGGGTGCTCCCGGGGTCCCACACCAGCACGCCGGGGTTCTTCACCCGGAGCTTCAGGCCGTGCTCCAGCCGCGCCAGGGACTCCAGGTAGTCCTCCACCGTCTCCCGCGGGTGGGGCAGCTCCCGGCGGACCTTTAAGCGCGAGGTCCCGTAGAGCCTCTTGGCCAGGGTGGGAGGATCGGCCGCCCGCTCCGAATCCAGCTCCCACAGCGCCCGGCGGACACACTCCTCCGGTATCCCGGCCACCCCAGCCACCCGGACCACGGCTTCGGGAGCCACCTGCTGCCCCCCAGAGCGGGGGTGCTTCAGACGCCGGGCGTTGAACTCGGCGGCCCGCCGCAGCACGGCCTCCACCTCGGCGGGACCGAGCAGCCGTCTGTCGGTACCCTCGGTCATGACAAGCGACGATTCTACAGGTTTTGGGGCCGGGTTTTTCGGAGCCCTCTAGAGCCGCTGATCCCGGCGGGACTGGATGGAGAGGATCCGCGGGGTGTCCTTCAGGTACGACCAGCCCGAGACGAGCGTCAGGATCACCGCCACCACCATAAGCCACCAGCCCGCCTCCACGAAGAAGCCCGGCATCCACAGGCCGGCGTGCCCCAGCAGGAGGACGAAGACCGCGAGGCTCTGGGCGTTCATCTTCGCCTTGCCCCAGCTGTTGGCGGCGATCACCTCACCCCCCTCCAGGGCAACCATCCGCATCCCGGTGACGGCGAACTCCCGGATGACCATGATGGCCGCCATCCAGGAGGCCATGAGCCCCAGGTCGACCAGCGCGAAGAAGACCGAGACGATTAGCGCCTTGTCGGCGATGGAGTCCATCAGCTTGCCGAAGCCCGTCACCTTGTTGGATCGCCGGGCAACGATGCCGTCAAAGTAGTCGGTCAGGATGGCGGCCACGTACAGCAGGAGGGCGACCGTGCGGTTGCCCGGAAATGGGACGTAGAGGGCGATCATGAGCGGCACGACCGCCACGAGGCGTGCCAGCGTGAGCTGGTTGGCCAGGGTCATCCGGGGTCTCCTGTGTCGGGTGCCATCTCTTCTTCTCCTGCCCGCCGTCGGCTAAGTTAGCACCTTTGCGGATGGCTCTCAAGTAGCGGGGTTGTTG
>JADDKG010000416.1 GCA_020253895.1 Rubrobacter sp. | reverse complement strand
CTCTGGTCTCCGGGCCGTCCGAGAGGAAGATCGGGTTCGTCAGCGCCTCCATGGGGCCTCTGGTTGCGGGGACGTTTGGCGGCTCGAAGACCGGTTCAGCCCGCAGCTCTGCTCGCACGTAGCCGCCGGTGCCTATGGGCTGCTCGAAGGTTACCTGCTGCTCGTCCTCCGTTATGGGCGTGACCTGCACCGGGACGCCGTCGCGCAGGAGGGTGAGGAGCATCGGGTTCTTGCCGGAGTTGGCGGCGCCCTTGCGGACGAGCACCGAGAAGCGCACGATGTCGCTGGCCGCGCCGTAGACCGTGCCACCTACGATCTGGCGCTGCCCGCCCGGGCCGGTCGCGCTCAGGTAGAGCTCGGCGCCGTCCGGGAGGCGGGTGACGAAGACGCGTCCCGCCTTCAGGGCGGCGACGATGCCTTCCCTGGAGAGCGCGTCGGCGTAGACGACGTTTGTCGGGTGGCCGGGGGCGAAGCCACCGGTGTTCTTTATGCCGTGGGTATCGCTGCCACCGTTGGCCCAAATCTTCACCCCGCGCAGGAGGAACTCGTCCCACTTTCTGATCGAGAGCTCGTCGTCGGGCTGGAATGGGCCGTTCCAGACCTCGATGCCGTCGGTGAGCGCCCCCTCGGGGTCGGCCTCCGCATCAGGAAAGAACTGCCAGGCTATAGGCCCGGCGAACGGGTGAGCCGCCGAGGTGTAGGCCCCGAGCCGTCGCGCCTCGGAGATAAAGCGCTGTATTCGCGCCTCGTTCTTGCCGAGCTGAACGCCCAGAGGCCGCTGGCGCCAGTCGAGGTGGTCGCCGGGCTTCAGGCCGGCGACGGTGGCGTGGCCGTGGAACCAGTTGGTCATCTCCTCGCCGGCCAGGAGTAGCACGCCCTTGCCGGCGGCATCCTTCAGGTTGCGGTTCTGGCTCGTGACGTTGTGGTCGGTCAGGGAGACGAAGTCCAAGCCCAGCTCGCGCGCCCTGTCGGCCCACCCGGCGGGGGTGAGGGCGCTGCCGGAGGCCCGGGCGTCGGAGGAGTGGGGCGTGTGGCAGTGCAGCTCCCCGCGGTACCAGCCGGGACGGTCGTTGACGGCGCGGGGCAGCGGTCCGGGGCGAGCCGGTGTGCCCTGCGGGCCGAAGAGGAGGTTGATATTGGCCCAGATCCTGGTCGGCGCCGCGGTCAGGAAGACCGGCACGATCACGGTCCACCTGCCGGGCCTTATGGGGCCCGGTACGAACGAGAGGGAGGCCCTCCTGGCGCCGACGAAGAACTCGCTGCGCTCCTCACCGTAGACGCCGCGGAAGCCGGGCGATTCGTAGCGGGCCCCCTGGTGGTCGAAGAGGCCCACGCCGACCCTGGCCCGCTCGTCGCTCTTGGTGAGCTTCACGGAGATCCCGTTCACACCGCGCGGCACCTCGAAGGGCAGGTACAGGTACTCGCCCGGGCGCGTCGCGGTCGCGGTGCGTACGAGGGTCTTCCTCCGTCGCCGCGCGAGCGCCGGGACAGCCGGGTACAGGGTGCCGAGTCCGAGGGTCGCCGCGAGCCCCCCGAGGAACTTCTTCCTCGAGAGATCCGCGTATCCCTCTCTCCGCGCTACGCCGCCCACCGGGATCCCCGGGCGCCCGGCCCGACCTCATCATCCGCGGTACTGCCGTCCGGCCCGACACTCGAGACGGCCTCCGGGAGGCCCGTCCCGAGCCCCGACCGGTCTTCTGGGAAAGATCGAGCCCCCGATCCCACCTCGCACAGACCGGTCGTACTCGCGCCCGATGCCTCCGGTAGCTCGTCGCTGCCAGCATACCCGCTCCGCATGCCCAAAGAGAATACCTCCCTTCCGGAATCTCCCGGAAGGATAGCCTTGGCACAGCCTGTCTTGGTTTCATCACCGGAAACCCCTCATTAAAAGGTTGTGAAGCGCCGGGAGAGCCAGGCGTCCTCCATAACCTTCGCCCGGGGTGCGCTGGCCCGGCGTGTGTCTGACCGGCGTGTGCCCCGGCTACCGGGTGCGGATGACGAGCTCCTGCTCGCCCTCGGTCCTGGCCTCCACGAGCACCTCCTTGCCGCGGTTGGTCTCCTCGACCCTGTAGCGGACCCTCTCGCCATTGAGCTTCACGCAGCGGACCTTCGCCCCGCGGGGGAGGGTGTGCCCGACGACGAGCTCCTCGAGAGGGACGTCCGGCTCGACGGTGGTGCTGTAGGTGTCGCCGCCGCGCCTCGCGGAGACGGCGACCGATCCGCCCCCGAGCCGGATGTTCTCGCCGGAGATGGGGGAGGAGCCCTCGGGGACCTGCGGGACGACCGAGAGTTCGCCGCGGCCCATGTCCGGGCGGACGCCGAGCCACTGGTGGACGACCGGCCAGAGCGTGCCGTAGGCGCCCCACGCCTGCAGGACCATCGCCCGCTCGTTGAACGGCCTGTCTATGGAGCGCCCGTAGTCCGGGGAGGGGGCGATCTCGGGCATCGCGCCGGGCTGCTCGTCGGGGATGAGCTGCAGCGCCGCGTTGGCGCCGGTGTAGTGCCGCTGCTGGTCCTCGCCGAGCCTGCCGTAGTTGCCCTCGCCGACGGCCATGATCGCGGTGTTCAGCGTGAAGATGTTGCGCTCGGACGGCACCTCGGAGACGTGGCGGTCGCAGCTTGGGCCCGGGTTGCCGCCCTCGGCCTCCGTCGGGCCGGTTCCGGTATGGTACATACCGAAGCGGTCGGTGTAGCAGCCGAGCTCCCGCTCGCGCAGGGCGGCGAGGCCGTGCTCGCGGGAGGCGAGCCCCGGCACCATCTCTCCCTTGCGGTCCACGAGCTCGGCCTCCATGGGGGTCGCCCCGATCCAGTGCCGCTGGAAGACCTGCCCGTTCTCCGGGTTCCTCAGCGAGTCGGCGTACTGGGTCGCCCCCTCGCGCCCGAACCACCAGGCCCGCTCGAAGCGCCGCTCCATCTCGCGGGCGCGCTTCAGCGCCCACCTCTCGGTCTCTCGGTCGCCCTTGCTGCGTGCCATGTCCGCGAGGTCGTAGAGCCCGCGGATGGTGTAGACGGCGACATCCAGCTTCTCCTCGCCCATCCCCTCGCGCTCGACGTTGCCGAGACCCTCGGGCCAGAGGTCGCCGTCCTCGTCGAGCTCGCGGAAGATGTAGTGCATGTTGCGCCTGGCGAAGCCGTACATCTCGTCGAGGAAGGCGTCGTCGCCGGTCCAGCGCCACACGAGGGCCACGGCGGAGGGGAACTTGGCGGTCTCGTCGGTGTTGCCGGGGTCGGCGTTGGAGCCGAAGTAGACGCTCCCGTCGGTGACGACCTCGTGGACGACCTTGCCGCTGCCGCCGTTGTCTATCTCGCTCACGTCCCGGAGCGCCCGCAGGTGGTCCTTTATGGGCTCGAACTGCCCGGCGGCTACGCTGGCGAAGGCGGTGTACTCGCCGTCGGTGGCGAAGAGCCACTGGTAGTCCGGGAAGCCGGCGCCGAGGAAGCGCGCCCGGTCGAGCTCCCCCTCGGGGGCGGGGTAGTTCTTGCCGGCGTTGGTCTCCCTTATCTCCAGGTCTTCCGCGGCCTGCACGGAGTCTGCGAGGTTCTGCTTGCTCCACTCGATGCCCCGCTCGAGCCGGCGTTCGCCCGGGAGATCGAGGCGCGTATGCCCCGCCAGCGCAAGCCGCTGCGAGACCTTCTCCTTAAGTAGCGCCTCGGGGTCCGCGAGCACCGCCTCGTGCTCCTCGAGGGCCGCGGCCTTGGCGTCTTCCGGGCTCTCGCCGTCGAAGTCCGCGCCCGCGACGGCGAACCAGACGGTCCTCGTCTCCCCGGCGGGGACGGTGATCTCGTAGCGGAGCTGGCCGCCCTTCCCCTTCCCGTAGGCGGTGTCGTCGCAGCGGTCCGGGGCCTCCTCCGGGGAGGTGGGGCAGATCACGGGCGGGTCCTGGGGGCCGCGGAAGTTCTCTCCCGTATCGCTG
>JADDKG010000415.1 GCA_020253895.1 Rubrobacter sp. | reverse complement strand
GCCGTGATGTTCTTCGGCAGGATCGGCCCGATCACCATCGTCGTGGCCCTCGCCGTCCGCCAGAGTGCACCGCGCTACAGGTTGCCCGAGGAGGATATAGCCATAGGCTAGCGGGAGGAGAAAGCTATACTTTGCACAAGAGCATGAACGAGTCGCGCACCCCCGAGGAATATTTGGAAGAGATAAGGCGAGCCGAGCGAGCCAAGCTCACCGTTTACGTGGGCTTCGCCGCGGGCGTGGGCAAGACCTACAAGATGCTCGCCGACGCCCACGAGCTCAAGAGCGCCGGGGTGGACGTGGTGTGCGGCTACATAGAGACCCACGGCAGGGAGCGCACGGCGGCCATGATCGGGGACCTCGAGATCGTCCCGCGCAAGAAGACCGAGTACAAGGGGGTGATCCTCGAAGAGTTGGACACGGAGGCCGTAATCTTGCGCAAGCCCCAGATCGCGCTCATAGACGAGCTGGCCCACACCAACGCCCCCGGCTCGAAGAACCGCAAGCGGTACGAGGATGTTGAGGAGATCCTCTCAGCGGGTATAAACGTTTTCTCGACGCTGAACATCCAGCACCTCGAAAGCATAAACGAGTTCGTCGAGCGGGCCACCGGCGTCAAGGTACGCGAGACCGTCCCGGACCGCGTGGTGCGCGACGCGGAGCTCATAAACGTTGACGTGCCCGTGGACACCCTCCGGGAGCGGCTGCTCGAGGGCAAGGTGTACCCGCCGGAGCGGGTCCGGCAGGCGCTGGAGAACTTCTTCACCGAGGATAACCTCTCCCTCCTACGGGAGCTCTCGCTGCACGAGATCGCCCGGGACCTCGAGGCCCGCTACACCCGCCGCCGGGAGAACGGCCCCCGCTCCGGCGAGCCGGAGCGCGTGATGGTCGCCCTTAGCTCCAAACCCAACGCCACGAGCCTGCTGCGGCGCGGCAGCCGGGTCGCCGGTAGGATGAACACCGACTGGTATGCGGTCTACGTACAGACCCCGCGCGAGGCTCCCGAGAAGCTCTCTGCGACCGCCCAGCGCCAGATCTCGGAGAACCTGCAGTTCGCCCGCGAGCTCGGCGCGGAGGTGGTGTGGCTCAAGGGCAGGGATGTCGTCGACGAGCTGGTCCGCTTTGCCCGTGAGCACAACGTGACCTACGTCATCATGGGGCATCCCCGGCGCACCAGGTGGGAGAAGTTCTGGCGCGGGGACGTGATAGACCGCTTTATCTACGAGGTCGGCGAGGGCGTGGATGTGCAGGTGGTCTCCTCGTAGCTTACCCCGTGTGCACGAGTTTACTTTGAGGAGTTGAGCAACGGAGAAGACCTCCCTACGCTCGGAGTTCTCCAAAAATGGCAACGAACGTCTTCTTGCTATGGATCTTAGCACCTTCATCATCTTCTCCGTCTTCTGCCTCATCGACGACCGTCTCAAAGGGCGGCGCATCAGAAGCCGCGGACCCCGCTCCCAAGCTCTCTGATGCAGATGTCTTTACCATTATAGAGATCGTAGGCGAGTTCCTCGGCTTCGACACCGACACAAGGGAATTTATCTCTTCTTCCTCCGTCACTACGGCGAATGGTTCCTTCCCTCGGCGAGGTGCATAGGACCGCCTTCGCCCGCTAAACCGCAAAAACCTCTGAAAGCTCAAGGAACGGGTAGCACCCCAGGCAACCGTGGATGAGCCTCGGAGTTGAAAAGAGGGCGGGTCCTGCGGTCCCCTTGTCGGTGTCCAACGTCAACGGGAGGGCGCGCGCATGGACCCGCGAAAGAGATTCTGCCACAACAGAAGATGCTGGGCATACGGAAGGGCGGGAGAAGGGCACGTGGTAATCCACAGCCGAAAGCAAATGGGATGAGAAGGTCCGAGACAAAGACTCCGCGCGACTCTTACGATGGTGAGCGTACGGAGTCTGCGGGAAGGAGGACCATGACCACCCAGCACAGCATCACTGCCGGCATCGACGTGGGCGACCGCTACAGCTACCTGTGCCTGCTGGACACCGAAACCGGGGAGGTGATCGAGGAGGGCCGCATCACCACCAGCAAAGAAGCTTTCGAGGTCCGCTTCGCCGGGCACCAGCCGATGCGTGTGGCGATCGAGACCGGCACCCACTCGCCGTGGATCAGCCGCCTGCTGGAGGAGTGCGGCCACGAGGTGCTGGTGGCTAACGCTCGCAAGCTCAGGCTCATCTACGCTGAGGGGCGCAAGACGGACCGGCTCGACGCGGAGAACTTGGCGCGCCTGGCGCGTCTCGACCCCCGGTTGCTCTCTCCCGTCAGGCATCGCGGGCGAGAATCGCAGGCCCACCTGGCCCTCGTTCGCTCGCGCGAGGCGCTCGTCGGCGCGAGAACCAAGCTAACCTGATGTGCGGGTTTTTCAGGTGAGTAGCTTGGAGAGCTGTAGAGGTGGATTGCCCATTTGGTGATTGAGCAGGAAGGCTACGGTGTGAGAGAGCACCTTGCGCAGCAATCTGCTTGCCCAAGTGCCACAGGTCACGCGCCCACACTCGCTTTATGGAATACCGCTCGGTCAGCTGCGAAAAAACGGTGTCTATGCGGTAGCGAAGCCGGCTGAGGAAGGCACTCTTTTTCGGGGTGGGGTCTCGCTTCTTGGAGGAATACAGGGCCACAAGCTCTACGCCCATGGTAGCCAACTCTTCTCTGGTTTTGGGCGAGTGGTAGTTGCGGTCTCCTACGGTAACCCCGGAGGTTTTCTCGGCGAGTGCTGGAAGCACGGAGAGCTCA
Organism: Rubrobacter sp.; assembly: GCA_020253895.1. Classification (GTDB taxonomy): domain Bacteria; phylum Actinomycetota; class Rubrobacteria; order Rubrobacterales; family Rubrobacteraceae; genus Rubrobacter_B. The sequence goes on along the minus strand of JADDKG010000415.1, from coordinate 3,539 downwards.
TGGGCGTTGGCCGGGGCTACCGAGAAGCGGGTGATAACCCCAGGCCAGCAGAGACCCTTACGTGTACCCGGAAACCGTAGAAGGTCTGCCTGAGAAGCGTGTCCTTGCCCAAGGCGGCCTCCCCCTTGAACCGAGAGCAGCGGTAGGCCCGGGCGAAGAGGCATGCGGGCAAGGGCATCGAGTCGCAGATGGCGAAAGTAGGGTCGTGGGGAGTGAGGGCGAGGAGCTCTTGCCAGAGGTCTTCCTTGAGCTTCCAGAGGTTAGCCGCCTGTCTGGCGAAGGTGGTGCGATGGACCTCTCTGAGGGCGGGGAACCACTCGCCATAATGACGTCGGAAGTAGTCGAAGATGGCCTTGTCGGTGTCTATTCCGAGGAACTCGCCTACGATCTCGATGGTAATGACCTCAGAGTCGGAGAGCTTAGGAGCGGGGCCACGCTGGCGCCGGGGTTCCCGATCTTTGAGGTGATCGTCTAGGAGGCAGAAGACGGAGAAGATGATGAAGGTGCTAAGAGCCACCAGCGGAGACCTCCTTTCGTTCTCGATGGATTTGGAGCACCACCGAGCGTAAGGAGGTCTCTACTCTAGTTCAATCTTTCAAAGAAACTTGCACACGAGGTTAGTTAGCGGGCTGGCTGGAAACGAGGCGCTGGCGCGGGAGGCCCGGAGAAGCAAGGCCGTCCGGAGGGGCGCGGCAAAGCACCTGATGATCCTCCAGACCACGGACATCCACGCCCAGCTCAACACCCATGACGAGTTCTTCTGGGAGAACAACCGCGCCGTCTACCGCAAGCAGGGCGGCTTCTCCAGCATCAAGTCCCTCGTGGAGAGCGTGCGCCGGCAGAATCCGGAGGGCACGCTGCTCGCGGATACGGGCGACTGCTTCCAGGGCGGCGCGGTGGCGGCTCTCAGCCGGGGCGAGGCGATGGTCCCGCTCATGAACTACATGCGCTACGACCTCGTGCTGCCGGGCAACTGGTAGGTCGTCTACGGTAAGGACCAACTCCTCAAGGTCGCGGGCGAGTACGACGCTCCCGTAGTCTGCACCAACATGTTCCACGACGTGAACGGCAGCCCCGGAGACTTCCTCTTCCTGCCGCACTACGTCACGGAAGGTGCGCGGGGTCAAACTCGGCTTCATCGGCTACAACGACCCTTTGGTGCCCAAAAGGCAGTCTCCCTCGTACAGCAAGGGCATTAAGTTCACCTTCCCCGAGGCCAACATCGCCGAGCACATCAGGATACTCAGGGAGCAGGAGGGGTGCGAGCTGGTCTTCGTGATGACCCACATGGGCCTCGCCCAGCAGGTGCACCTCGCGAACCAATCCTACACCGAAGGGGCGGATTACATCCTCGGCGCCGACACCCACGAGCGGATCAGGGAGCAGGGTTACCAGCTCTTATGGAGGTGGATCCCGAGAAGTACCCGGAGGAGCGCGAGATGCAGCGCCGGGGGTGAACAGCGTCCGGAAGCCGTACAAGGCAAGTAGATAGAGCGCGTCCTGGGCCAGACTACGACCCCCCTGGTGCGCTACTTCGTCCTCGAGACCCCGATGGACAACCTCACAACCGACGCGCTCCGCTGGAAGGTCGGAACCGACGTGGCGCTCTCCAACGGCTTCCGCTTCTGCCCGCCGCTCGTGCCCGATTCATCCGGGAAGGCGGACATCACCAAGGAGCACCTCCGGAGCATGCTCCCGGTGAACACCAACGTGAGGACCGGCGAGGTTACGGGGCAGCAGATCCTCGACTGGTGGGAGCAGGAGCCGGAGAACGTCTTCGCCCCGGACCCGACCAAGCGTTTCGGGGGCTGGGTCGTGCGATGCTCGGGTATGGAGATGAACCTCATCTCCAGCAAACCCAAGGGCTCCCGGGTGAATTGGGTCAAGATCGGAGGTCGGGACCTCGATCCCGCCGCGACCTACACCATCGCGGCCTGCGAGCGCGAGGGAGACCCCGTAACCACGCTCTGCCGCATACAGAACGTCCGGAATCCCCAGACCAAGAGCTTCACCCTGCACGACGTCATAGAGGAGTACCTGAAGGTTCACTCCCCAGTCTCTCCCCGGATTGAGGGACGCGTGACCGCCACCGACCAGCCCCAGACCCTCCTCTCGCAGCTCCCGGGCACGGGCTACGAGTTCAGATAGGTCTGTACGCAAGACACCGGTAGAAGAGTCTCGGACCACGCTCGCCGGTCAGGATCGCAATAAACAATATCGGCTTTGGATCTTCCGTTAGCGCAGCCAGTTGACGTGTCGCGTGCCTGGTTCAGATACTAAGTGTAGAGGTTTTCTGCGCTCTGAGATGGATGGAGATCGCAAGGCTGTATATGAGACCGGGCGCACCCTCGGGGCCTTCGTCCTCGCCGCAAGCCAGTTAGCATGGTCCTGGGCATCCTACTGTTGGTAGAGCCGTTGAGCGACCTCCAGCTGCTGAGGTTCGTGGTGCAGCTGGCGATCCTCCTGGCTGCGGCGCGGCTTTTGGGTGAACTCTTCGCGCGGCTCGGCCAGCCCGCGATAGCGGGTGAGCTTCTAGCAGGGATCGTGCTGGGGCCATCCCTGCTCGGGGGTATGTTTCCCGAGCTGTACGAGGCAATCTTCGTGCCGCGGGATGAGAGCGGGCGTCACATCCTGGAGGCGTTCTCCTGGCTGGGGATAATGCTCCTACTTATAGTGGCCGGCATGGAGACCGAACCGCGCATCCTGCGACGGGTGGGCAGGGCGGCGGCTTACGTGACGGTCCTGGGCATGCTGATCCCCCTTCTGGCCGGCATCGTGCTGGGATACCTTCTGTCTTTCTCTCCGGAGCTCAACGGTACGGCACCCGATAGGGTGGTCTTCGTGCTATTCGTGGCCGTGATGATGACCATCACGGCGGTCCCGGTGCTGGCGAGGATCCTCGGGGATCTCGGCCTCGTCCGCACACCCATCGGAGCGACCATACTATCCGCTGCCGTGGCGACGGATACCGCCGGCTGGATCCTCCTCTCCGGCGCCGCCGGGTTGGCGGCAGGAGAGGCGGGGCCGGCATCGCTCGCGTCCTCCACGGGAGGCGTGGTGCTCTTCCTGCTGCTCGCCTACTTAGCGGGCCGTCCGGCGGTTGTCTTCCTCACGGGCATGGCCCGGAGGATGCGCACCGGCTACCCGATGATCGCGGTTTCCCTGAGCGTCTCGTTCGTCCTGGCCGCCGTTACCCAGCTTCTGGGGGTACACGTCATCCTGGGCGCGTTTATCGGGGGGATCCTGGTCGGACAGTCGCCGCACGTAGACGAGCGCTGCAGACGCCGCCTGGAGAGCATCGTCATGGGATTCTTCGCCCCGATCTTCTTCGCGACATCCGGGCTGAAGGTGGATCTTGGCGGCCTGCTGGAGCCTTCCCTTCTGGGGGTGTGCGCTCTGGTGATCCTGGCGGCCTCCGCGAGCAAGCTCCTGGGAGGGACCCTCGGCGCCCACCTGGGCGGTATCCCCTTTTGGCAGGCCGTCGCGGTCGGCTCGGCCTCGAACGCCCGCGGCTCTATGGAGGTCGTCGCCGCGACGCT
>JADDKG010000414.1 GCA_020253895.1 Rubrobacter sp. | reverse complement strand
GCTCAAGGTGGCTCCGGGTACGTTCCCGCCAGCGGCATTCACGAGTATGTCGATCCTACCCCACTTCTCCAATATGGCATCTCTGGCACCCTTGAGTTGCTCGCGTCGCAGGATGTCCGCCGGTAAGGCTATGGCTTCACCTCCAGCTTTAGAAATCTCTTCGGCGACCTTTTCGGCCCGGGCTTGGCGGCGTCCTAGCACGCCCACGCGTGCGCCCACCTGCGCCAGCCCTTTCACCATCGCCCCTCCCAGAACTCCGGTCCCGCCGGTTACGATGGCTACTTTGCCCTTGAGAGAAAAGAGTTCGTCCATGAGGTCCTCTGCAATCAAACCTTAGCGCTCCTTCTCGTCTAGGCCCAGGGCAACCACACCGTAGGTTACGGTGAAGAGGCGAACACCAGGCATCGTCGTCGAAGCCGGCAAGCTTGTAGACGCTGGCAGCCTCGGCGACGGCATCGAGCCAGCAGCGCATTCCGTCCAGGTTTGCGGTTCAGGTGATCAACTACCTCAGGTTTGTACCGCGCCCACCGCGGCATCGAGCCGCTCCATGAGCGTAGCAAGTACGCGGACACGATCGGGGGGCAGAGGAAGGTTGGGACGGCGAGTCGGCCCAACCTTTAGACCGCGTATTTGAGCGCCGGCTTTGACCGCAGCCATGTACCCTTCACTCTCGAAAAAGTGGTTGACCGGATAGAAAGCCGACCACAGCTCGCGTGCCGCCGGAAGGTCAGGCCGTTCGACGGTTAGGCTCCACAGCTTTAAGCAGGCTTCTGGGGTGGCGTTCGGAGCGCCCCACACCGTTCCCCTCGTACCGGCCAAGAAACCCAAGAACGCCAACGTGTCCAAGCCGTTGAGCAACTCGAGCCGGTCGCCACACAACTCCTGGATGCGGAACAGGCGCCCCGCATCGCCCGTCGTGTCTTTCAGATACCGGAACCCGTCGACGCGCTCGGCCAACTGGGCGATAAAGTCGGTATCGAGCGACCATCCCGTCGCACCCGGGTTGTTGTACACCATCACGGGCAGCCCGACCGAAGCAACGGCCCGCAGGTGCTCCTCTATCTCTCGCTCGTTGAGGGCTTCGTACCACGGGTTGACGAGCATCACGCAGATGGCGCCCTGGTCAGCGGCATGCTCGGCATGGGCTACGGCCTCTCGGGTGGTCATGGCCCCGACGTGGACGATGAGCGGCACGCGCCCTCCCGCCGCTTCCCTAACGACCTCTACGTTGCGCCGGCGCTCTTCGAAAGTCAACGATGTGAACTCGCCGGTCGAACCGTTAACGACCAGACCGTGCATCCCGTGCCCGATCTGATCTTCGACCAGCGCAGCCAGACCGTCCTCATCGACGCGCTCCTCCTCGTCGAAGGGCGTGACAAGTGCGACGTTGATGCCGTCGAGGGAATTACTCACAGGCGCTTCCTCCTCTCTCGCCGTCTTCCTGCGCCGCTCATCTTCCCGGTACTGCTCGTCTAAGGCGCAGTATCTCGCCGCATCTCATTGGGCCGTCATCCCTCCGTCCACGACCATGCATGCCCCGACGCACGAGGCTGACTCGTCGGACGCGAGGTAGGCGATCATCGCCGCGATCTCATCGGGCGTTACGAACCGGCCGTGCGGTTGTCGAGCCTGCATCCTGGCGCGAGCCTCCTCGGGATCGTCGTAGCCGGCGGTGATGCGGGCGATCCAGGGTGTGTCTACCGTCCCCGGTGCTACGCAGTTTATGCGCACGCCTTCATTCGCGTGATCTATGGCCGCCGCTCGCGTCAGGGCCAGGATCCCGCCCTTGGCGGCGCAGTAAGCGGCCCGGTCCGGTATGCCGACCAGGGCCGCGGTCGAGGAGACGTTGACGATCGATCCGCCCCCGGATTCCCGTATGGCGGGGATGGCGTACTTCATCCCCAGGAAAGTGCCTTTCAGGTTGACGTCGATGACCCGGCGCCAGTCTCCCTCGCTGGTCTCGGGGGTGGTAGCGGCCACGCCGACGCCGGCGTTGTTGACCATCACGTCTAGCCCATTCCACCTGCGCACCGTATCCTGGACGAGCGCCCCGACTTCCTCCGCCGAGCTCACGTCCACGCGATAATGAACGGCTTGGCCGCCTATCTCCATCGCCACGCGCTCCGCGCTCTCCTCATCCCGGTCCGCGACAACCACCCTGGCACCCTCTTTGGCGAGCCTCATGGCGCTCGCACGTCCGACCCCGGATCCCGCCCCGGTGACTATCGCGCGTTTTCCTTCGAGCCTTCTCATACCTCTCCCCACACCTCCGAAGATTCGTTCTCGACCGTACCGAGCGAACGTGCGACGCAGGCCTTATGCTTTCCCGGTCGCCCCTACGGCGAGATCAGGATCGTCCTGGTCTCCGTGTAGAAATCGCGGGCGGCGAGGCCCTGCTCCTTCGATCCCAGGCCAGACTCCTTGGTGCCCCCGAAAGGCACGTGGTAGTCGACGCCCGACGTCGCGGCGTTGATCCGCACGAGACCCGCCTCGATGTTCCCGGCGAACGTCATCGCCTTACGGAGGTCGTTCGTGAAAACGGCGGCAACGAGCCCATAACGCACGTCGTTGGCCAGGCGGACAGCCTCCTCTGCGGACTCCGCCTTGAGGAGTGCGGTAACCGGGGCGAAGACCTCTTCCTTGGCGAGCGGGTTGTCTGGACCCTCCACCTCGACCAGGGTGGGCTCCAGGTAGAAGCCGTCGGCGCCGTCCGGCGGCGTACCACCGGTCAGCGTCCTCCCTCCACCGTTTTTCAGGGTGTCGAGCGCGGAGGCGCGGGCGCCGTCTTCGATCAGCGGCCCCACCTCGCACGACTCGTCTTCGGGGTCCATCACCACCATCCCCTCCACGGCGGAGACGAGCCGGTCACGCAGGTCTTCGTAGACGGACTTCTCGACGATGACACGGCTCGTAGCGGTGCACTTCTGGCCCGCGTAGCCCATCGCGGCGTACGCTATCGTCTTTGCGGCAGCGTCCAGATCGGCGCCCGCCAGCACCAATGAGGGGTTCTGGCCCCCCATCTCACACTGGACCTTGGCGCCCCTGCCAGCGGCTTGTTGCGCCACGATGTGGCCCACTTTCGCGGAACCCGTAAACGACACGGCGGCCACGTCGGGGTGGTTCACGAGCGGCTCACCGGTCTCGGCGTCGCCGGGCACAACCTGGAAGGCGTCTTCCGGGAGGTGCTTGGCCAAGATCCCTCCGAGCGCTTCGGCGACGGCGGTGGAGGCGGGAGCGGGCTTGAGCACGACCGCGTTGCCGTAGCCGATGGCCGGGGCCGCCTTCCACAGCGGGATGGCCACCGGGAAGTTCCAGGGCGTGAGCAGGGCGCACACCCCCAAAGGGTAGCGCCGGACGACGAGCCAGTCCTCAGACCGGGCGGCGGGGAAGGTCTCACCGTCGGCCGCGAGGACCATCTGGGCGTAGTAGCGAAGGATGGAAATCCCGCGCGATACCTCGGCGCGGGCCTCGGTGATCGGCTTGCCGACCTCGCGCACCACGAGGCGCGTCACCTCCTCGGTGCTACCCGCGAGATCGTCGGCGATGCCGGCGAGGGCGCCCCCACGGACGGAGGCCGGCTGCGTCCGCCACTCCGAGAAAGCCTCGCGCGCCCGCGAGACGGCCCTGTCCACGCCCTCGGGACCGGCGGCTTCGAACTCGCCCACAATGTCGGAGGGGTCATGTGGGTCTACGCTCTTAAACGTCACTGAACCTCCCGCTGTAACCCTCTTCTCGTCATATTTCCAATCGACCGATTCCCGCGCCGTACGGCGTCGGCAGGCGGTCTGTGATCGCGGCCGACCGCGATCAGCATGCCATCACGCGACGGCGTTACTCAGGACGAGCTCGCCCACCGCAATATGCACTAAGTCTTTCGGCCGGAGGGTGAAGTCGTCGCCCGGCACTATTCCGGTGCCCGTCATCAGGAAGACCCCTTCGGGGAATTCGAGCTCCCTACCCAGGTAGGCGACGAGCTCCTCCAGGCCGCGCTTCATCCTGGATATCCCGATCTCCTCCTCGAACACCGTGGCCCCGTCACGCTCGATGATGAGCTTCACGGCCAGGTTGCGCATGGCTTCCGGCGCACCCAGCAGTATCCCCGGTCCCACGGCGCAGGAGCCGTCGTAGATCTTGGCCTGCGGCAGGTACAGCGCGTTCTCGCCCTCTATGTCCCTGGATGAGACGTCGTTGCCGGCGGTGTAGCCCACGATCTCCATCCGGCTGTTGACCACCAGCACAAGCTCCGGCTCGGGGACGTTCCAGCGGCTGTCCTCGCGGACGCGAACCGCCTGTCCCTCTCCCACCACGCGCCAGCCCACCGCCTTGAGGAATAGCTCAGGTCGTTCGGCGACGTAGACCTTGTCGTAGAGGTCGTCGCCGGACTCCTCCTTGCGGGCCACCCGACTCCTCTCGTAGGTCACCCCGCTGGCCCACACCTCCTGCGCCGGCTCCACCGGCGGCAGAAGTGGAGCCTCCGCCGCTCCTCCGGCGGAGATGCTCTTTAGTAGCCGCGGCGCCTCTCTCGCCGGTAGCTGCAAGAGGAGCCCCAGGCAGAACTTGGTCGGCAGGTAACGACCGTCGAGGGCCCACCTTGGGCCCCGGGACGTTTGGTGGCGGGTCAGGTACATGAGATGCCAGCCCCTCGACGTGTCCTCATGCGATGAACTTCAGGATGTGTTGGGCCACCGTGCACAACTCTCCGTGCTGGTTCTTGACCTCTATGTTCGCCCTCGTCCTGAGCCTCTCCTGATCGATCTCCGCGATGGTGTAGGTGACCGTGACGGTGTCGCCGATAAAGATCGGCTTTATGAACCGTATGCGGTCGTACCCGGCCGAGACGGCGGTCGCCTTCGCCTTCGCGATCATGAGCGTCGATGTCGTCGAAGCGAAGCCTATAGAGAGCACTCCGTGAGCGATGCGCCTCTTGTAGGGGGTGCGCTTCATGGCCTCTTCATCGACGTGGTTTGGACTGAGGTCGCCCGTGATGCCGGCGAAAAGGTACACATCGGACTCCCCGACCGTCTTGCTGAACGAGACGGAGTCTCCGATCTCCAGTCCTATGGCCTCGGTCGCTGACTCGCTCTCTCGTGTGCTCACAGCTAGCGCTCCTTTCTACTTTTCCGCCGTGCGGATCTTCTCCTCGGCTTCTAACCGTTCTATCTCCTCGGGTGCATACCCCAGCTCGGTTAGGATCTCCTCCGTGTGCTCACCCAGCTCCGGGGGTACGCGACGCAATGGGGGTGCGTTCTCGTCGTAGCGCACCGGGTGG
>JADDKG010000413.1 GCA_020253895.1 Rubrobacter sp. | reverse complement strand
GTCTTCGCCCCCATGGTGCTCTTGTGGAGCGGCGGCTACCTGCCACCGGGTGCCCTGGGGCTCGTGCTCGCCGCGCTACCGCTTTTGGCCTCAAGCTACCAGTTCTGCCACGTGGACGCCAAGACCGAGGACCACTTCTTCCTCGGCTTCCCCAGCTACTTCAACGTGGTGGCCTTCTACGCCATCGTGCTGGAGCTGGAGCCGGCGGTGCTCTCCGGCCTTCTCGTGGTCTGCTCCGCGCTGGTCTTCGTCCCCCTCCGGTACATCTACCCCACCCGGACCGCGGCGTTCCGCAGGCTCTCCCTGACCCTCACCGGCCTCTGGCTCGCCTGCTACGCGGGCATCCTGCTGCAGCTCCCCGAGCCCTCCCCGGTGCTCCTTGGCCTCTCCGTGCTCTACCTCTGCTACTACTTCGGCCTGAGCCTCTACCTCTCGCTCAAGCACCTCGAGGCCAGGCGCCTCGAGCAGCAGGAGGCGCTGGAGTAAAAACCCCCCGCAGGGGTTGCATCATTCGCTGAAAACGATCACAATCCAGGTAAAGTAAGTAGTGGCACATAAGGGCCTGCGCCCTCTAGAAAGAACATCAGGGGAAGATGCGCCTGAAGATAGTATTATCCGGGGAGAGGGGTTCCTTGAGCCTGCCTCTGCAATACAACGCCACGGTGCAAGGATTCATATATGGCAACCTGAGCGGCGCGCTTGCCAGCTGGCTGCACGACAGGGGGCATGCCTGGGGGCGGCGCCGTTTCAAGCTCTTCACCTTCTCCCGCCTGTTCGGCAGGCGGCGGAGGCAGGAAGAGGGGCGCATCGGTTTTGAGGGGCCGGTGCATTTCTATCTCGGGGCGGTGGAGGCTGAGGTGCTCGGCTCTCTCGCGGAGCACCTCTTGCGAGAGCCTTATGTAAGGCTTGGGAAGGCCCGGTGTTTAGTGGAGGAGGTTGCTGTAGAGCCCGAGCCCCAGATAGACGACGGGAAGCCCGTGCTCGCAAAAGCCCTCTCCCCCATCACCGCCTACGCGACGCTCATGGCCCCGGACGGTCGCAAGAAGACCTACTACTACTCCCCCCACGAAGAGGAGTGGGGCGAGGCCATCGTCGAGAACATAAAGCGCAAGGCGCGGGCTCTGGGCTGGACGGCCGATCCCGAGGAGGATCTTAAAGGAGCCGTTGTCAGGCCGTACAGGGTAAAGAGCGCAGACCAGAAGATCCTGCGCTTCAAGGGCACCGTCGTAAAGGGCTGGATGGGCCTCTACGAGCTCAGGATGCCCCGTCCGTACCTCCAGCTCGCCTATGACGCGGGGCTTGGCGCGAAGAACTCACAAGGACTCGGGATGTTGCGAGTAATCAATTGGACCAGCCAGGAGGACAAAAGAATTGCTTGAAGCCATGAGCCGGATCGCGCTGGATCACCTGCGAGAGCATTTGCCTGATCATACGGGAGACAAGTCCGAGCCCTGGAAATGGTATCTGCGCGTACGCAAGGAGCATCCGGAGCTTCTGTTTCCGTATCTCATAGAGGCGGTACGGGGATCGGCCTCTCCCAACTACTACGTTCTCAGGGCAGATCTCTGCGATCCGGAGGCAGCTATTCTGGAGCAGCGTGAGCGCAGAGAAGGAGACGAATTACGCCTGCCCTTCGTTCAATCTACCGGCTCGCAGTCGGGTGCTATCGGACCGGTGATCAAACGCACCTACGATAAGTCCAAAGGACCGGGTCCGTCGCAGAAGATCAACGACACCACGCTGAAAGACTTTCGGAGGATAGCCGCCTCAGGCGAACCGTGGTCCAGCTACTTCGGATACGTAACCTCGATCCTCTCGCGTCCCAAGTTGCGCTTCCGGGGAGAGGTGATCGAGGGTGATACCCACGCCCTTGGCTTGGCGATCCGCGAGATCCCGGAGCGCCAGACCTGCTACCTGAGCGTGCTGGACTCCGAAGGTCGGCTCCCCGGCGAGGTCGAGGAATACGTCGAGTACCTGCAATCCATCCTGGCAAGGGAGAAGTATTCAACAAGGAAGCTGGAGCCCGTAGAGGACGGCCGGTGCGCGTTGAGTGGTCTTCGCGGAAAGATCTACCCCAATGCTTTGGCTGGCGCCGGTCTGAACCTGAGCAACGTGGACCGCCTCGGCGTCTTCCCCGGCCTCGACGACGAGGTTGCCTGGAAAAAGTTCGGCCTCTCCGCGGAGGTCGCGGATCTGCTCTACGTCTTCTCCTACCACGTGCGTGACCGCTTTCTGGCCCGGGTCGCCGGAGAACGCGCCTTGCTCGTGCCCTATACCACCCTGGATCCCGATAAACGCCTGCGGTTCATCCGATGGGTCGAAAAGAACTACGTCCGGAAAGTGGACGCAGGAGAGCCTCTGATCCGCCAGGAGAGAAAGCTCGAAAGCCTGGCGGATGAGGAGGACGTGATCATGAGCATAACCATTCTGTGGGCGGACTTCGGTCAGAAGCTGGAGAACGTGCGCGGGATGGTCACGGACGTGCTACCTTCGCGACTACGCTCAATTTCCACCGTGGTTAACGAAGTGAATAAAGATCGTTCTGTCCCGTTTCCCGAGCTCGATTACGGAGAGCAACTGAAGCTTGACGTGGCCTTCAACTACCTGAATGAGCTGCTGAAGCACCCTGGCGGCAAGCGAACGGAGAAGGCCAACAAAGGATCCAGGCTCTTCGAGCTCAAGAGGGATATGGCTGCCGCCGCGTACCACGGGCGGCGGATCCCGGTTGCAAGGTTTTGGGAGGAAGTGCGGGAGATCTCCGAGGCGTACTTGCTGGACGCGCTAGAGCGAGGCTCTTACGGGCTGATCAACGAAGGGAGGAGTAAGAAGGGAGATGCCTACCTCACGATGGCCGGTTGGGTGCGGCACCTGTGCCGCTTCGTCTACTTCCTGCGGAGACTGGGGGTGTATCCGATGATGGACGGATGGCGGTATGAGCCCCGCACCGAGCGACTCCGCGGGTTCTTCGCAGACGGGCGTACCGGCATAGATTCACCACAGAAGGCGTACGCGTTTCTCCTGGGAGCACTGTTCGGGAAGCTTATGCAGGTTCAGGCCGCGCGCGGGGTCAACGTCGGAGCCAACGCCCTGCCCTGGCTCAAGCGGTTCACCCTGACCGGCAAAGACCTTCCCGAGCTGTACGTCAAGATCCGGG
>JADDKG010000412.1 GCA_020253895.1 Rubrobacter sp. | reverse complement strand
TCCCTGAAGCGCCGGACTATCCCGTGGTCGAAGGCGGCCACCAGCGTCCTCCCCACCGCCCCGGCCTCCTCTATAACCCGCAGCACCCGCTCCTCTATCCCGGGCAGGGGCTCCTTTATCTCCATGTTGACCGCCGCGTGGGGGAAGGACTCGTAGACCTCCCGCAGCGTCGGCACCCGCAGCCCCCTGCCCCGGTACGGGTATGTCCTGCCGCCGTCGGGGCTGAAGCGGTAGCCGGCGTCCAGCCGCCGCAGCTCCCGCAGGGTCATCTCCCGCACCGCCCCCGAGCCGTCGGTGGTCCGGTCCACGGTGTGGTCGTGGATCACCACGATCTCTCCGTCGCGCGTCATGTGCAGGTCCATCTCCAGCCCCCCGGCCCCGGACTCCACCCCGAGCCGGAAGGCCTCGAGCGTGTTCTCTGGGGCGCGGGCCGACGCACCCCGGTGGGCGAAGTTCACCGGCCAGCCGGCCCCGGGTTTCCACCGCGCGCTCACGCCGGAGAGGACATTAGCACGAGAAGCGGCCACCGTCCCATCTGGTACACTCCTGCCGCGATGCGTCCGCGGGCGCCCACCATCCCCCTGCTCATCTTCGTGTTTGCCGCGCTTCTGGCCGGCTCCTGCTCCGGCGGGCGTCCCCCGCTCGTCTACCTCTCCCTCGGGGACTCGCTCGCCGTGGGTGTGGGCTCCTCGGACCCGCCGGAGCGCGGGTACGCCCCCCTGTACGAGGCACACCTGGAGCGCAGGACCGGCCGGGAGGTGGACCTCATCCAGCTCGGGGTGAGCGGGGAGACCAGCGAGAGCTTTATCGGGTCCTACCCGGACCCGGCCGGGTCCCAGCTCGCCCGGGCCGAGGAGATCCTGCGGCGCAGCCCGGGAGCGTTCGTCAGCCTCTCCCTCGGCGGGAACGACCTGCTCCAGGCCCCGGACGACCCGGAGCGCCGGCGGGAAGCTGTGGAACGCTTCGGCGAGAACCTGGACCGGATCTTCGAAACCCTCCACGGGGCCTCCGAGCCACCGCCGCGGATCTCGGTGCTCCTCCTGTACAGCCCGGAGCCCGGGGGCCCGGCGGACGGCTGGATCGCCCGGATGAACGCCGAGATCCTGGCCTGCGCCCGGCGCCACGGGGCCGCCGTGGCCAACACCCCGGAGCTCTTCCGGGGGCACGAGGAGGAGTACCTGCGCCCCGGCGACATCCACCCCACCGACGCGGGATACCGCGCCATCGCCCGGGCCCTCGAGCGGGCGCATCCGGTACCTACCGGGCAGGACGCAGGGTGAGGGTGTCGTCCGCCTCGTAACCTCCGGTCCGCATCCGCAGGTACCCGTCCCCACTCCACAGCCCGAGCAGGTCGTCGAAGTGCCCGGAGAGCAGGCTCCCGGACTGCCCCATGGGGATCACGAAGAGCGAGCGCCCGCCCGGCGAGAGGTCCACGATCTGCCGGTAGCTCGGGCCGGAGTCCATCCGGAAGCCCTCCGGGTCGTAGGGCCCGACGTTTACCGTGTAGCCGTCGCCCCCGGCGGGTACCTCCCGCCCGGCGAAGCGGGCCAGCGGTGTCCGGGAGAGCACCGGGTGCTCGAACACCGCCCGGTGCACCTCGCCCCACCCGGGGACCTCCTCCCCGAAGCGCTCCAGCGCCCGCCCCAGCGCCCGGGAGGCGAAGCGCAGGCAATCCTCCCGGCTCCCCGAGGGCTCGCAGGCGCGGTCGCCGCGCCTCATAGCCCGCAGCAGGTAGCGGGGCTCGTCCCAGTACTCCTCCCCCACCTCCTGCGAGGGGAGCCGGGTCAGCTCCGTGTACCAGGCCTCGAAGACCGCCGCCTCCCGCGAATCGGGCCGGGCGTCGCCGTCCCAGCGCAGCAGCCGCTCCCGCCAGACCCGGGCCCGCTTCTCCCGGACCCGGAGCTCCTGCAGCACCGGCCGGAAGTCCTCGAAGAGCAGCGACCGCCTGTCCTGCTGGATGCGCACCATGTCCTCCACCCCGAGACGCCCCCCCTCAAGGATCATACGCCGGATCCTCTCCGCCCGGTACGGCTCGGCCCACTCCAGCGAGATCCTATAGGGGTAGGAGTCGGGGACGGCCTTGTTGTTGGCCGTGACGACGAACCCCTCCCGGGGGTTGAAAGCCCGCGGCCACCCCTCGAACGGGACGCTCCCCCGCCAGTCCCACCGGCCGTCCCCGGGGACCGGCACGAGCCCGCTGTGCCCCTCCCGGCGCACCGGGAACTTCCCCGGTGCCACGTACCCGATGTTCCCCTCCTCGTCTGCGTAGACGAAGTTCTGGCTCGGCGCCTTGTACGCCCGCAGCGCCTCGTTGAACTGCCGCCAGTTCCGGGCCCGGTTGATCCCGAGAAAGGCCTCTATGGTCCGGTCCTCGGGCTCGAGGCTGGTCCAGCGGAGGGCGAGCGGCCGGGCCCCGGGGGCGTCGACCGCGCCGGAGACGACCGGCCCGTAGACCGTCTCGCGCACCCTCAGGGTGACATCCGCGGCGTCCTTCACCCGGATCCTCTCCTCCCGCACCCGGTACGGGCGTACCTCCCCCCTGTAGCGGTAGCCCCTCCCGCCGTCCGCCTCCTCCAGCAGGTAGAGGTCCTGCACGTCGGCCCCCACGTTGGTGACGCCCCACGCTATGTCCCGGTTGCGCCCGATGACCACCCCGGGCACCCCCGGCAGGGTCGCCCCTACGGCCTCCAGCGTCGGGGACTCCAGATGG
>JADDKG010000411.1 GCA_020253895.1 Rubrobacter sp. | reverse complement strand
CGTTGCGCACCTGCTTGAGGAGCGGGTGCTCGCCGGGGCCAGCCTGCGGGAGGCGTTCGCGGAGGTTCTGCCCCGTCTGGAGGGCACCTTCGCCATCGCCGCCATAAGCCGGAAGGAACCCGGCCGGATAGTGGCCTCCCGGCACCAGAGCCCGCTGGTGGTCGGCCTGGGCGAGGGTGAGAGCTTTCTGGCCAGCGGTATCCCCGCGCTGCTCGGCCAGACGCGGAGGTTCCTCCTCGTGGAGAACGGGGAGGTGGCGGAGCTCACCGCCGGCTCGGTGCGCATCTTCGGGACCGACGGGGCTCCGGTCAAGCGCGAGGTCTTCGAGGTTGACTGGGACGCCGAGGCCGTCGAGCTCGGCGGCTTCGAGAGCTACATGCTCAAGGAGATCCACGAGCAGCCGGCGGCCCTGCGGGCGACCCTCGCCGGTTATCTGGGGCCCGGGGGGGAGGCGAACCTCGCGCTGGAGGACCTCTCCCTCGCCGGCGTCCGGCGGGTTGCGGTGGTGGCCTGCGGGACCGCCTACCACGCCGGGCTCCTCGGCAAGGCGTACATCGAGCGGCTCGCCGGGCTGCCGGTGGAGGTCTCGGTGGCCAGCGAGTACCGCTACTCCGACCCGGTCGGGGATCCGGGCACGCTGGTGGTGGCCATCTCCCAGAGCGGCGAGACCATCGACACCCTCGCCGCCATCGAGGCCGCCCGGCGGTTCGGGGGGAGGGTGCTGGCGGTGACCAACACCCGGGGCTCCCTGATCACCCGCGAGGCCGACGCGGTGCTCCTCACCGAAGCGGGGCCGGAGATCGGGGTGGCCGCCACAAAGACCTTCCTGACCCAGATAGCCGCCCTGCAGGTTCTTGCGCTCGCCCTGGCCGCGGCGCGGAAGACCCTCCCGGAGGACAGGCTGCTCCGGCTGGGGCGCAGCCTGCGGCGGCTGCCGGAGCGGGTGGAGGAGGCGCTCGGGCTCGCCGCCCCGGCCGCCCGGGAGGCGGCCGGGCTCTTCGGAGATGCCCGCTGCTCGCTCTTCCTCGGGCGCGGCCCGGCCTACCCGGTGGCGCTCGAGGGTGCGCTGAAGCTCAAGGAGATCTCCTACATCCCCGCGGAGGGGTACCCGGCGGGGGAGATGAAGCACGGGCCCATCGCGCTCGTGGACGGGCGGTGTCCGGTGGTCGCCGTGATCGGGGAGGGGCTGCTGCGCGAGAAGACCCTCTCCAACGTCGAGGAGACCGTTGCCCGCGGCGCGCCCGTGTTGGCCGTCGCCGACCCCGCAGACCGGGACGCCCGGCGCCTCTCGCGCCTGCTGCTGCCCACGCCCGGCGAGAACGGCCTGCTCGGTCCCTACCTCTGGACGGTGCCGCTGCAGCTGCTCGCCTACCACGTGGCCCGCGGCCGCGGGCTCGACGTGGACAAGCCGCGCAACCTGGCCAAGAGCGTCACCGTGGAGTAGCTACCGCAGGACGGTCAGGGCCGAGGGCTCTACCCGGAAGGACATCGGCAGCTGGCCCCAGGCCTCCCCGTCGAGCTGCACCGGCACCACCGCGTTCCCCAGGGGCGAGGCCTCCACCCGGGGGACGGAGACGGAGGGCATCCGGCGGCTCAGAGGGCGTTTGGCCAGGATATGGGCCAGGATGTCCGGACGCAGCAGGCTCCTCACCCGCTCCACCAGCACCACCTCCAGCCGGCCGTTCGTCAGCGAGGCGTGCTCGGCGGACCAGAAGTCCCCGCCGTAGTTGCGGCCGTTGGCCACGATGGCGAAGCGGGCCCTGCGCCGCTCGCCGCCGCAGAAGACCTCAAAGGGGGGTATCTCCGAGGTCAGGAAGACCTTGAAGGCCATGAGCGCGAACGCCGTGCGGCGCAGGCGCCGCTTGATGCCCGGTGTTACCGCAAGCACCACGCTCGCGTCAAAGCCGATGCCCGCCATACACGCGAACCGGCGCTCGACACCCGATGCGTTGCGGGCTATCCCGAGGTCTATCCGGACCGCCTCCCCCGCCAGGATCCGGCGGCAGGCACGCTCCAGGTTCAGCGGGATGCCCAGCTCCCGGGCCAGCACGTTCGCCGTCCCCAGCGGCAGGATCCCCAGGCGCGCATCCCGGTGCAGGCCGTTGATCACCTCGTTGATCGTGCCGTCGCCGCCCGCGGCCACCACCAGCCGGGCGCCAGCCAACGTGGCGAGCTCCGTGGCGTGCTCCGGACGCTCGGTCGGCCAGATCTCCGCCCTGATGCCGCTCCGGTCCAGCATCTCCGCGCACTGCTTCAGCTTCCGCATGCTCACCCGCCCGGAGGCCGGGTTGCCTATGATCACCGCCTCTCCTTGCATGGCGCGCATATCATAAGCTCTTTTTCGCCGGTTAACTCTTGCGTAACATTACGAATATGGACAAATACTTCGTTCCCGGGGTAGGGGTCGACGTGGTCGACGTGGACCGGATGAAGCTGGCGCTCGAGCGGACCCCCAAGATAAGGCGGCGCCTCTTCACGGAGGACGAGATAGCCTACTGTGAGAAGTTCCGCTTTGCCGAGCGCCACTACGCCGCCCGCTGGGCCGCCAAGGAGGCCGTGTGCAAGGCGTTGGGGTGCGGTCTGATCCAGTGGAACGGCGTGGAGGTCGTCCGGAGGCCGCGCCGGGCCCCCTCGGTGAGGATCCGGGGCAAGATAAAGCGCTTCGCCGATGCGGTCGGCATCCGGGAGGAGGATCTCTTTATCTCGATAACCCACTCGGAGCTCTCCGCGGTCGCCGTCTGCGTGGTGCGCAGGCAGGAGCCCGGCGGAGACGGACGGGTCTGATCTGGGCTAACCTTGTTCCCGCGATGAGGCTGTACACCGCAGACGAGATGGGGCGCGTAGACCGGGCGGCCCAGGAGCTGGGGATTGCGGGCCGCGTCCTCATGGAGCGGGCGGGGGTCGGGATGGCCCGGCTGGCCCTCGAGCGCTTCTCCCCGCGCCGGGCGGTGGCCGTCTGCGGGGGTGGCAACAACGGCGGTGACGGCTTCGTGGTGGCCCGCGAGCTGCACCGGGCCGGCGTGGCGGTGGAGGTGGTGGCGGCCAAGGCGGAGTACCGGGGTGACCCGGAGGCCAACCTCCGGGTGCTCCGGTCGCTCGGGGTTCCGGTGGCCGGTCCGGAGGCGCTGGAGAGCGCGCTCTCCAGGGCTGACCTCGTCGTGGATGCCCTGCTGGGCACCGGCTTCTCCGGGAAGGTGCGGGAGCGGGAGGCCGGCATGATCCGGCGGATCAACGCCTCCTCCGCCCCGGTGCTGGCGGTGGACGTACCCTCCGGGGTGGACGGCTCGACCGGAGAGGTGCACGGCGAGGCCGTCCGCGCCGACCTCACGGTCTGCGCCCACGCGGTCAAGGTGGGCTGCGTGATCTCCCCGGGCAGGGAGCACGCCGGGGATCTCGCCGCAGTGGATATCGGGATACCCCCCGCAGCCGAGGTGGAGCCCTCGGTCGTCCTGAACGATGCAGCCTCGCTCGCTGGCCTCATACCACGTACCGCCGAGCCCGCCCACAAGTACTCCGCCGGGGCCCTGCTGGTGGTCGCCGGCTCCCGGGCGATGACCGGGGCCGCGGTCATGACCGTCGCCGGGGCCCAGCGCGCCGGGTGCGGCATCGTCTTCCTCGTCACCGCCGAGGGCGCCGCCCCGCTGCTCGACGCCCGGCTGACCGAGGCCATAGTCGAGGGGGCGCCGGAGGAAGGGGAGGGGCACATGGACGAGAAGGCCCTCGATGCGGTGCTCGGGCGTGCCGGGCGGGCCTCCGCGGTGGTGGTGGGTCCCGGCATCGGGGTTGGGGAGGGGGGGCGCAGGCTCGTGGAAGGGATACTACGCGAGGTGGAAGTGCCGGTGCTGCTTGACGCCGACGCCATCACCAACCTCTCCGGCAGCGAGGCCCTCGCCCGGCGGGAGGCCCCCGCCGTCATGACCCCGCACGCCGGGGAGCTGGGGCGGCTCGTGGGCGCGGGGGCGCGCGAGATCTCGGCCTCCCGCCTGAGGTACGCCCGGGAGGCCGCCCGGCGCCAGGGCTGCTGCGTGCTGCTAAAGGGCTCGGACACCATAATCGTGGAGGGGGAGAGGACGGCCGTGAACCCCACCGGGCACGTCGCCCTCGCCACAGCGGGCACGGGAGACGTGCTCTCCGGCGTGATCGGGGCGCTCCTCTCCCGCGGCATGGACGCCTACGACGCGGCCCGGGCCGGGGCCTGGGCCCACGGCCGGGCGGCCCGGCTGTGGCTGGAGGAGAGGGGGTGGCCGGCGGAGAGCCTCGTCGCCACCGACCTCCTCCCCTATCTGCCAGAGGCGTTCGCCGAGCTTCTGCGGGCCCGTCCGGAAGCGGGGGGTCCGCCGCACCAGCAACAAGGCCGAGGTTAGGGAGGACGATGGAGCAGCAGGACATACGCAGCCTGACGGTCGGGGACGTGATGCACGAGGACTGGCCCACCTTGAGGCCGGAGGACACCGTGGAGGACGCGATAAAGCTCTTTGCCGGGTCGCAGATCTCCGGGGCCCCGGTCGTGCGGGAGGGGAGGCTGGTCGGCATCGTGACCGAGGGGGACCTCATCTTCCGGGATGCGGAGATAAAGTCACCGGGGTTTCTGGACATCCTGGGCGGGATCATCCCTCTCGGGAGCTGGGAGGAGTACCGGGAGGAGACCCTGAAGAGCGCGGGGGTGACCGTGGGGGAGGTCATGACCCGGGACGTCGTGACCGTCTCCCCCGACACCCCGCTCCCCGAGGCCGCGACTACCATGGCCCGGCGCCGGATAAAGCTGCTGCCCGTGGTGGACGGGGAGCGCCTGCGCGGGGTGATCTCCCGGATGGACATCCTCACGCTCCACGTGATACAACCCCGCTCCTGAGGTAGTGATGGGGACCCCGGGGCGCGTCTGGGCCGAGGTGGACCTCGGCGCGATCCGGCACAACGTCCGTGTCCTGCGCCGCCGCTCCCGGGCTCCGCGCCTGATGGCGGTGGTGAAGGCCGACGGCTACGGGCACGGGGCCGTCCCGGTCGCCCGGGCGGCGCTGGCGGGCGGGGCCGACAGCCTCGCCGTGGCCACCGCCGGGGAGGGGGCCGAGCTTCGGAGGGCCGGGATAGAGGCCCCCATCCTGGTCTTCGGGGATCTCATGCCGGAGGGCCTCGGGCTCGCCGCCCGGGAGCGGCTGGCGGTGAGCGCCCACTCCGTCCCCTCCGCCCGCCGCATCGCCGCCTCCAGCAGGAAGCTGGAGGTCCACCTGAAGGTGGACACCGGGATGAACCGGTGGGGGCTCGAGCCCGGCGAGGTCGGCGCGGCCCTCAAGGCGCTAGGGCGTCCCCCGGATGGGATCTACACCCACCTCGCCTGCGCCGACTCCGACCCGGAGGTCACCCGGCGGCAGCTCGGGGTCTTCGACTCGGTGCTCGCCGCCCACCCCTTCGGCGGGGCTCTGGTGCACGCCGCCAACTCGGCCGCCACCCTCTGGCACCCGAGCGCGCACTACGGATGCGTGCGCCCCGGCATAGCCCTCTACGGGCTCCACCCCGCCGGGGACTCCGGGGATCCTGGGGAGGAAGGCCTGCGGCCGGCGCTCGCGCTCAAGAGCTACGTCGCCGCCGTCCGGCAACTCGAGGCCGGGGAGGGCGTCTCCTACGGGCTGGTCTTCCGGGCGCCGGGGCCGATGCTCGCCGCAACCGTACCCGTCGGGTACGCCGACGGCTACCGGCGGGCGCTCTCCGGCAAGGCCGAGGCGCTCGTGCGCGGCCGGAGGCGGCCGCTCCTCGGGCGGGTCGCCATGGACGCCTGCGTCTTCGGGGTGGACGGGGAGGTGCGGGTGGGGGATGAGGTCGTGCTCCTCGGCGGCCAGGGCGAGGAGGCGGTCCGGGCCGAAGAGCTCGCCGCCCGGGCCGGCACGATAAACTACGAGATAACAACCGGCCTGAACCCCCGGCGTGTGGAGAGGAGCTACGCAGATGTTCAAGGATCTTGACTGGAGGTCCGCCGCCCGCCGCTCGGCGGTGGTGGTGGCCATCTACCTGGGCGTGTTTTACCTGCTCAGCACGGTGTTCCCGGAAAGCTTCCGCCTCAGGAGCAGCCAGGACATCGCCGCCCTGCTCATAAACGCGGTGTTCTTCTTCTTTATCTTTACCCTAATCTACGCCCTCCTGGACCGGCGGAGGGCCCGGATGATGGCGGAGGCCAGGAAAAGGCGCGAGGAGACCCAGGGCCAGGCCGGCCCCGGCCCCCTCAAGGGCAGGCCGAACCCGAACACCAGCCGCAAGAAGGCCGCCCGGCGCCGCCGGTAGTGGGCTTGCTCGAGGCCCTCGGCCCGCCGCCGGACGCGGCGGCGATCCTGGAGCGGGTCCCTGAGCTCGGGCCCTCCCGGGGGCTCGGGCAGAGCCCGTACCACCACCTGGACACCTTCGGGCACACCCTGGAGGTCGTCCGGCGGGTGGACGAGGAGCTGCGGCTGGGGAGCCTGGGCGCCCGGGTGGAGGCCGGGCGGGTGGAGGGGCTGCGCCTTGCGGCCCTGCTGCACGACGTGGCCAAGCCCGTCACCCGCGGGGAGGTGGAGGGCCGGGTGATCTTTGTAGCCCACGACTCCCTCGGGGCGCTCCTGGTGCGCCGCGTCTGCCGCCGGCTGGGGGTCGCGGCCCTCCACACGGACATGGCGGTTACGCTCACCGCGCTGCACCTGAAGATCGGGTTTATGGAGCACCCCGGATCGGATTACCCTCCGGAGCGGCTGGCGCTCGCCGCCGGGCCCTTCGGCGAGGAGCTCGCGGTTCTATCCTGGGCCGACCGGCTCGCGGCCCAGGGACCCCGCCTGAAGGACGAGCACATCGAGCGCCACCGGCGGCTGTGCGGGCGTTTCCTGGAGGAGAGCCGCGGGCGCGGCCCCCACCCGGTGCCAGAGTACCGGGATCTCGCCCGCCGGCTGCCCGGCGCCCCGGAGGCGGACGTGGGCTACGTGGCCGCCTGGGCCCGGCTAATAGCCGCCCGCGGCGGGAGCAGGGATCCCGTGGGGCTCGCCGTCCGCTTGCTCTGATCCCGCGGCCGTCATGGTAGAATCGGCCCGGTCGGGCGTGCGTCCCCGGAACGAGGGGAGGTCGAGAGGGATCTTGGGCATCAAACGGGCAAAGAGGGACCGCTGGATCCTGGGCGTGTGCGGCGGCATCGCCCACACCTACGGGTGGAGCCCGGCGCTGGTGCGGCT
Organism: Rubrobacter sp.; assembly: GCA_020253895.1. Classification (GTDB taxonomy): domain Bacteria; phylum Actinomycetota; class Rubrobacteria; order Rubrobacterales; family Rubrobacteraceae; genus Rubrobacter_B. Next base: position 971 of record JADDKG010000411.1, on the reverse strand, counting down.
GCTCGCCGTGGTGCTGGCCATCTTCATCCCCGGCTTTAGCTTTATACCGGCGATCATCGTCTACCTGGTGCTCGGCATGGTGCTTCCCGAGAGCGAGGAGTTCTAGCCGCCTTGGAGTTCGCCGAGGCCCAGAAAGAGGCCCTGGAGTGCACCCGCTGCGGCCTCTGCCAGTCCCGCAGCCGGGTGGTCTTCGGCGAGGGGCCGCTCAACGCCCGGCTGTTCATCGTCGGGGAGGCCCCCGGCCACAACGAGGACGTCTCCGGCCGGCCCTTCCAGGGGGCCTCGGGGATGCTCCTGGAGCGGCTTCTGGGGTCCGTGGGCCTCTCCCGGGAGGAGGTGTACCTCACCACGCTCGTCAAGTGCCGGCCGCCGGGCATGCCGCCCCGCTCGCCGCGGCCCTCCGAGGTGAGCAGCTGCCGCCGCTACCTGATCTCGCAGCTGGTCGCGGTAGACCCGAAGGTGGTCGTCGCCCTGGGCGAGCTGCCGAGCCGGATCCTCACCGGCCGCAAGGAGGCGCTGCGGCGTATCCGGGGCCGGGCCATCCCGCTGGACAGGCGCTACGTGATCCCGACGTTCTCGCTGCAGAGAGCTCTCTACGTACCGGCCGACAGGGCGCTCCTGATCTCGGACTTCTCCCGGCTGCCGGAGCTGCTGGAATCCGAGCGCCCGGCCACCTACGAGACGCTGAACGTGCCCTCCCCGGTGGCCGAGCGCGAGCCCCTGCAGCCCGGTCTCTGGTGAGGGTGATCCGGGAGGGGCTCGACGAGGCTGCCTTAGGGGAGCTGGCCGCGGAGGTGGCCCGCCGGCTGCGCCCGGGGGACGTGGTGGTGCTGGCGGGCGAGGTAGGCTCGGGGAAGAGCACCTTTGTCCGGGCCGCCGCCCGGGCGCTCGGGGTGAAGGAGCGGGTGACCAGCCCCACCTACCAGCTCGCCCGCGCCTACGAGGGCTCCGCCGGGGGGCGGAGGGTGGCG
>JADDKG010000410.1 GCA_020253895.1 Rubrobacter sp. | reverse complement strand
GCCCGCCCGCGCCCTCATCGAGGCGGGCGCGGTAGTCGCTCTAGCCACGGACTTCAACCCGGGAAGCTCCTTTTGCTCCTCCCTTCCCGTGGTCATGAACCTGGCCTGCACCCGCCTCGGCCTCTCGCCCGCCGAGGCTTTGTGCGCCTGCACGGCCAACGCGGCCCACGTGCTCGGCCTCGACGGGGAGGCGGGAAGGCTCGCTCCCGGCTACCGGGCGGACGTGCTGGTGCTGGATGCTCCGGACTGGCGCTACATCGCCTACCATCTAGGCGGGGACCACTTCGCCGCCGTGGTGAAGTCCGGTGCTCTACTTTCCGGCGGTTGATCCCGGATTCCGGCAACGGAAAAGGCCGGGAGGGGTGGCTCTCCCGGCCTCTCTTCTCCCTGGCGCGCTCGGCAGGACTCGAACCTGCGACCCCGTGATTCGTAGTCACGTGCTCTGTCCGGCTGAGCTACGAGCGCACCGCCCCCTAATGATATCCCCCAGGGGAGGATTGCTCAAGGCGTCCCGCCGGGCCGCGTTTGCGGCTATACTTCAGCGTGACGGAAAAGATGCAGGCGGCAGCGGGGGTGCTTTGAGCGGATCCATTCTCCTTGTCATAGGCGACGACGAAGAGCGGCTGCGCCTCAGGCGGGCGTTGCACGGTGAGGGCTGGCGGGTGCTCCCGGCCGGGACGGGGGCCCAGGCGCGGCAGATCGCCGAGAGGGAGGATTTCGAGGTCGCCGTGGTGGACAACCGGCTGCCGGACGAGCGGGGCTTCCAGGTGATCTCGGCGGTCCAGAAGCCGGACGTGGCCACCGTGGCGCTGCTGCACGACGAGGACACGATGGACCGGATAGTGGGGATAGAGCTCGGCGCGGACTACTACATGCGCTCGCCGGTGAACCCCCGGGAGCTGGTGGCGCGGGTGAAGCAGATCTTCCGGAAGCGGGAGCGGGCCGCCGGAGAGCCCTCGGGCCGGGTTTACGTGGGGGACCTGGAGATCGACCCGGAGCAGATCCGGGTGACCAAGGGCGGCCGGGAGGTGATGCTCTCCCCCCGGGAGTTCAAGCTGCTGTACACCCTGGCCCGCAGTCCGGGCAGGGTTTTCCCCCGCGGGACGCTGCTGCGGCAGGTGTGGGGCGAGGACGAGTACATCGACGAGCGGACGGTGAACGTCTACGTGCAGCGCCTGCGGAACAAGCTGGGCGACGATCCCTCGAACCCCAAGCTGATAGAGACGGTGCGCGGCTTCGGGTACCGGCTGGTGCGGCCGGAGGTCTAGCTCCCGTGGCGGTGCCCGCCGCTCCGGTGCTGCGGGGCCGCTTCTCCGGCACGCTCCTCTAGCATCTTCTGCATCACCCGGATCTCACCGCGCTGCGAGCGGAGGATGGCCCCGGCCAGGCGCTCAACCTCGGGGCGGTCGGTGCGCTCCAGCGCCGCCCGCGCCATGGGGATGGCGGCCCGGTGGTGTTCGATCATGAGCCACAGGAAGAGCCGGTCCGCCTCCTCCGGCGGGGCGCTGCGCAGCCGGTTTATCTCCCCGGGGGAGGCCATGCCGGGCATCCGGCCCTCTACAGGGTGGCCCATCCAGGCCATGGGAGGCCGGGTGCCGGTGAGGGAGAGACCCCACGCGGCGAGCCAGCCGTGCATCTGCCCGAGCTGGGCCTGCTGGGTGAGCACGATGTCCGTGGCGAGCGTGCGGATGGCGGGGTCGTTAGTCCTGTCGCGGACGATGCCGGCCATCTCCACCGCCTGGGCGTGGTGTACGGACATGTCGCGGGCGAACCCGGCCGCGGCGGACCCCTCCCCGGGCGGCCTTTCCCGCAGGTAGAGGGCGAAGGCCAGGACGGCGAGCGCGAGCGCGAGGGAGGTCAACGCCAGGGGCGCAAACCCCTCCCGAGGGAGCGGCTTCACGAGGGCTCCCCGACGCCTCCGGTGCAGGCGGCCCCGGGTTCCGGGGTCTGCGGGCCCTGCCGGTAGGCCCGGATGAACTGCTCGAGGCGCGGGTCACCGGCCGAGTCCAGCCGGAGCTGCTTGCCCCAGGCGGAGGCGACCACCGGCGCGGGCAGGTCCGGGTAGGGGCTGACCAGGATGTAGGTCTGGCTTTGGGCGAGCTCCCGCAGCCGCTCCACCTGCTCCTGCGGAAGGCCGGGCCGGTACGTGATCCAGACGGCCCCGTGCTCCAGGGAGTGGACGGCGTGCTCCTCCCTGACCGGCTGGGCGTAGAAGCCGCAGTTCTGCCAGATGGGGCTGTGCACCCCGCCCGCGGGCGGGGTCTGCTCGTAGTCCACCTCGCCCTGGGTGTGGTTGCCGGGGCCCACGTCGTAGCTCCTGACCCCCGCGATCTCCCCGCCGCCGCTCCGGCTGTCCAGGATGGCGAAGACCGCGAAGGCCACGATGAGCGCGAGGATTATCCCCCCGGCAACAACGTATACCGCGCTTATTCCCCTACCGGAGCCCCGGGGCTCCCTGCGTACCTTGCCCAAGCTGCCAAACCTCTTTGCCGTATGCGTTCCCGCAGCAGAGAATTCTAGCACGGCCGGACCGGTGCGAGGGGTGAACGGCGCCACCCCTATACGGCGCGCGCCAGGAGGAAGGCCGCGAGGGAGATCATGAGCAGCCACAGCACGGCCACCACGGCGGCCCCGGCCCACGCGGCTGGGCGGATCTCCCCGGACCGCTCCCCGGCCCGCCTGCGGCACTCGGCGAGGACGTGCGGCGGGATCAGGCGCACCGCCAGCGCCACCCCCAAGGGGACGAGGATGACGTCGTCCAGGTGGCCCAGGACGGGGATGGCGTCGGGGATGAGGTCTATGGGGCTGAAGGCGTAGGCGACGACGAGGGCGGCGAAGAGCCGGGCGTGCAGGGGGGTCCTGGGGTCGCGGTAGGCCAGATAGAGGGCGTAGACCTCGGACTTCATCCGGCGGGCCCAGCCCTTCAGCCTCCCGAAGGCGGTGCTCATGCAGCCCCTCCCCCCGGGGTGGCCGTGGAGGGGGGCGTGATCCCGGCCAGCTCTTCCAAAAGGCGCCGCACCTCTCTCTTCGTGGACGGTAGAAGTCTACCAGCGCCGGCCGGCGAAGAGCCTGAGGCCGTTGAGGGTGACGCCGATGGAGGTGCCCATGTCGGCGAGCACCGCGAGCCACAGGGTGACAAGCCCGAAGGGGGCCAGGGCCACGAAGGTGCCCTTTATGAGGATGGAGAGGAAGATGTTCTGCTTTATGGTCCTTCTGGCCGCCCGGGAGAGCCGCACCGCCCCGGCGAGCCGCCGGAGGTCGTCCTGCATGAGGGCGACGTCCGCGACCTCCAGCGCCGCGTCGCTCCCCGCCGCGCCCATGGCGAACCCCACCGAGGCCGCGGCGAGGGCGGGGGCGTCGTTCACCCCGTCGCCGGCCATCCCGGCCGCGCCGTGCTTTGCGACCAGCTCCCTTACTACCCCGACCTTCTCCCCGGGCAAGAGCCGCGCCCGGTAGCCGATGCCCAGGGCCTCCGCCACCCTCCGGGCCGGGGCCTCGGCGTCGCCGGTGAGCATCACCAGCTCCTCCACCCCCGCCTCCCGGAGGGCACGGATGGCCTCCGGGGCCTCGGGCCGGACGGCGTCCGCGAGCCCGAAGACGGCCACCGGCCCGGCCCCGTCGCCGAGGACGACTGGGGTCTCGCCCGCGGCCTCGACCTCCCGCAGCGCGGGGCGGGCCGCCTCCAGGGGTACGCCTCGCTCCGCGAAGAGCGCCGGGCTCCCGATGACGTACCGGCGCCCCCCGACCTCGCCCTCGGCCCCCCGCCCCGGGATGGAGCGGAAGCCGGCAACCTCCGGCAGCGGTCCCTCCCCGGCGGCGGAGAGGATGGCGTGGGCCAGGGGGTGCTCCGAGCGCCGTTCGAGCGCCGCGGCGAGCGCGACCGCCTCCTCGCGGGTGCCCCTGAGGGGCAGCACCCGCTCGACCACCGGCCGCCCCTCGGTGAGGGTGCCGGTCTTGTCGAGGAGGAGGGCCCTGAGGCTCCCGGCGGCCTCGAGCGCCTCCCCGCCCTTTATGAGCATCCCGCTCCGGGCGGCCGCCCCTATGCCCGAGACGACGGTCACCGGGGTGGAGATCACCAGCGAGCACGGGCAGGCGATGACAAGCAACGCGAGCCCCCGGTAGAACCACGTC
>JADDKG010000409.1 GCA_020253895.1 Rubrobacter sp. | reverse complement strand
TGCCCATGATCCCCGGCTTGCCCACCAGGCCCATGACGTCGACGGACATCTGGAAGGCCAACACGAGCGCCTGCCCGTAGGTGGCCAGCGCGTCTATCTGCACCAGCGACAGCCCCCCGAGGGTACCGCCTGCGACACACGCCGCCTTGAAAAGCCCCGCGGTCTTGAGCTTTATGTGCTCCAGGTAGTCCTCCACGTCCACCGGCCCCCCGCTGGCCCTGAACTGGTCCAGTTCCCCGGCCGCGAGCCCGCGCGAGGCCTCGGCGAACTCCCGGATCACCCGCGGGTCCCCAAGGGAGGAGAGGGCGGCGAACGCCTCAGCGAACAGGTAGTCCCCGGTGGCCACCGCGATCTCCCGCCCGTAACGGGCCACGGTGGTGGGCACCCCCCGGCGGCTCTTGGCCTTGTCCACTATGTCATCGTGGATGAGGGTAGCGGTGTGGAGCACCTCCGTGGCGGTGGCCGCCCGCAGCACCTCCTCCCGGACGGGCGCCCCGATCCCGGCGCTCAGCAGCAGGAGCAGCGGCCGCAGGCGCTTCCCACCCGAGGTGAGCGCCTCCAGCGCAGGACGGTCCAGCCCGCCGGGGGCCGACCGGCCAACCTCCCTCAGGCGGGCCTCGACCTCGTCCAGAAGCCCGAACACCCCCTCCGGCAGCGCCGCCCTCAGGCTATCCTCCCCCCTCCGCGAAACCCCGGACGCCCCGGTGGAGCGTGATGATGCCGCCCGCAAGCCTCCGCCATGTAACATCTTGTAATCCACTGCGTTCCATTATGCCAGCTAAAACGTCCGGCGCCACGAATTCTCTTACTGATTCGGGCAGGTAGGAGTAGGCGCCGGGGTCACCGGAGACCACCGCCCCGAGGCGGGGTACGATCCTGTCGAACCAGAGGCCGTAGAAGGCGGCGAAGAGGCGGTTGTCGGGGCGGGCTATCTCCAGGCAGACCACAGAACCTCCGGGGCGCACCACCCGCGCCATCTCTGAGAACAGCGCGTCGAGGTCGGGGATGTTGCGGGCGCCGTAGGCTATGGTGGCGGCGTCGAAGCTGCCGGTCTCCACCCAGCGCAGGTCGGTGGCGTCCCCGATCCTGTACTCGATGTTCGGACCGCCCCGGGCGCGCCGGAGCATTCCGGGCGAGAAGTCCACCCCGAGCACGTACCCCTCGGGCCCCACCTTTCTGGCCAGTGCCCGGCTGAGCGAGCCGGTGCCGCAGGCGAGGTCTATGACCCGGTCGCCCCGCCGGACCCCCGCGGCCCGCACCGCCGCGGCGTTCCAGAGCCGGTAGAGCCCGGCGGTCATGAGCGCGTTGAGCAGCTCGTAGCGCCCGGCGATCCGGTCGAACATCTCGCGCACCAGCCGGGCCCGCTCCTCGCCGGCCGGGAGCCGGCCGCCGCGCACGCCGCTCAAACCGCTCTCCCCGCCGCCCGGATCCTCCGCTCGCAGGCCTCCTGCCCCTCCCCGGAGATGATGTCCAGCAGCCCGGCGAGGTGGGGGGTACACATCTCCAGGTCTACCTGCCCCCCGGAGGCGATCCGGCCCGCCCCGTCCCGGATCATCCGGCTCGCCACCGCCACGAAGCGCGGCTCGTCCAGCCGGGCTATGGTCTCGACCGCCCGGGCGTACTCGTTGTCCCCGACGAGCACCCGCTCGTCGTCGGCGGCGCCGGCAGCGTAGTGAGCGTCGAAGCCCCGCTGCAGCAGACCGAGCGCCTCGGCGACCACCGGGACCCGCGGGTCCTCCCCCGGAAGCCCGGAAGCCGCCAGCAGGAACACGCTCTGCAGGGAGGCCCCGGGCGTCCGCTGGCGTCCGGAGCGGCTCAAGCCCGCCTCCCGGCGAACCACTCCCCGGCGGCCTCCACCGTCCGGTCTATCTCCTCCTCCGAGTGGGCCAGCGAGATAAAGCCGGCCTCGTACTGGCTCGGGGCCAGGTACACCCCGCGCGAGAGCATGTGCCAGAAGAAGTCCTTGAAGAGCTCCGCGTCCGAGGCGGCGGCGGAGGCAAAGTCGCGGACCGGCCCGGCGGTAAAGAAGAGGCTGACCATCGAGCCCACCCGGTTTACCGCCACGGGAACCTCGGAGCCGGAGGCCGCCTCCCGCATACCCCGCTCCCAGCGGGCCCCGAGCTCCTCGAGACGCCCGTAGAAGCCGGGCTCCCCCGTGGCACGGAGGGTGGCGAGCCCCGCGGACATGGCCAGCGGGTTGCCCGAGAGGGTCCCGGCCTGGTAGACGGGGCCCGCCGGGGCCACCCGCTCCATGATCTCGCGCCGCCCGCCGTAGGCCCCCACGGGGAGCCCCCCGCCGATGACCTTCCCCAGGCAGGTGAGGTCCGGGAGCACCCCGTAGAGCTCCTGGGCCCCGCCGCGGGAGACCCGGAAGCCCGTCATCACCTCGTCGAAGATCAGGAGCGCCCCGTAGGAGGCGGTGATCTCCCGCAGCCCCTCCAGAAAACCCTCCTCCGGGGGGACGCAGCCCATGTTCCCCGCCACCGGCTCGAGTATGACCGCGGCGAACTCCTCCCCCCGCTCCTCGAAGAGCGCCCGCACCGCCTCCAGGTCGTTGTAGGGCAGAACGGCTGTGTCCCGGGCGGCTCCCCGGGTCACCCCGGGGCTGTCGGGAAGGCCCAGCGTGGCCACCCCGCTCCCGGCCGAGACGAGCAGGGCATCGCCGTGGCCGTGGTAGTTGCCGTCGAACTTCAGGATCCTCTCCCGCCCGGTGTAGCCCCGGGCCAGGCGCACCGCGCTCATGGTGGCCTCGGTGCCCGAGTTGACCATCCGCACCACCTCTACCGAGGGGACAGCCTCGCACACCAGCTCGGCGAGCTCCACCTCGAGCTCGGTGGGCGCGCCGAAGGTCGTGCCCCGGCGGGCCGCCCGCTCGACGGCCTCCACCACCCGCGGGGGGGCGTGCCCCAGGATAAGCGGGCCGTAGCTCATAACGTAGTCTATGTAGGCGTTGCCGTCGGCGTCGAAGATCCTCGCCCCCTCGCCGCGCTCCATGAACAGCGGGTCCCCGCCCACGGACCGGAACGCCCGCACCGGGCTGTTCACCCCGCCCGGCATCCGGCGCACCGCGCGCTCCATCAGCCGGGCCGAGCGGTCCCGGAGGAGCCGGCGTCGGGCCTCCTGCAAGCCGCTCACTTCCTCCCCCCTTCCGGGCCTACTCCGAGAGCCAGCGGGCCACCTCGGGGGCGAAGTAGGTGATGATTATCTCCGCCCCGGCGCGCTTTATCCCCGTGAGCGCCTCCAGAACGGCCGCCCGCTCGTCGAGCCAGCCGTTCTGGGCGGCCGCCTTTATCATGGCGTACTCCCCGCTCACGCTGTAGGCGGCAAGCGGGAGGTTGGTCGCCTCGCGCACCCGCCGGACCACGTCCAGGTACGGCAGCGCGGGCTTCACCATCACGATGTCCGCCCCCTCCTCGATATCCAGCTCGACCTCCAGGAGCGCCTCCCGGGCGTTGGCCGGGTCCATCTGGTAGCTGCGCCGGTCGCCAAAGGCGGGTGCGCTCTCGGCGGCCTCCCGGAAGGGGCCGTAGAAGGAGGAGGCGTACTTGGCGGCGTAGGCCATGATCGGGGTGTTGTGGAACCCCTCGCTGTCCAGCTCGCTCCTGATCGCCGCCACCCGGCCGTCCATCATGTCCGAGGGGGCGACGATGTCCGCCCCGGCCTCTGCCTGGGAGGCGGCGGTGCGGGCGAGCAGCTCCAGCGTGACGTCGTTGAGCACCTCGCCGGTCTCCTTCTCCACCACCCCGCAGTGGCCGTGGCTGGTGTACTCGCACAGGCACACGTCGGTTATGACCACCAGCTCCGGGACGGCGTCCTTTATGGCGCGGGTGGCGAGCTGGACGATGCCCTCGGGGTCGTAGGCCCCGGTCGCGGCCTCGTCCTTCTGCTCGGGGATGCCAAAGAGGAGCACCGCCGGGATGCCGAGCCGGTGGGCCCTCCTTGCCTCCTCCACCGCGTGGTTTATCGAGAGCTGGAAGACGCCGGGCATGGACCCGACCGGGCTGCGGACGTCCTCCCCGGCGGTCACAAAGAGGGGGTAGACCAGATCCCCCGGCAACAGCTCGGTCTCCCGCACGAGCCCCCGCAGCTGGGCCGTGCGGCGGGTCCTGCGCATCCTCTGTACCGGAAATGCCATTCTCCTCTTTCCTTACCTCTCTTGCGGCGCGCGGGCGGCGAGGATCCCGACCACCGCCCGCACCAGCCCCTCTATAGTGTACTCGTCGGCCTCGGCGTCGACCCGGATGCCGCGCTCCCTCGCCGCCGCTGCGGTCACCGGCCCGATGCACGCGACCCGGGTTCCCGCCAGCAGCCGGGCCGCCTCCTCCGCGCCGAAGGCGGCGACGAAGTTCTCCACGGTGGAGCTCGCGGTGAAGGTCACGCAGTCCACCTCGCCGGCCTCCAGCCGGCGGGCGAGCTCCTCCCGCCCCTCGGAGGAGGGAACCGTCTCGTAGGCCGGCGGGACGACCACCTCCGCGCCCGCCTCCCGCAGCCGCTCTGGAAGCACCTCCCGGGCCCGGGCGGCCCGGGGGATAAGAATGCGCCTGCCCTCGAGCGGCTCCCCGGAGATCTCCTCCAGCAGCGCCTCTTCCCGGTACTCTCCGGGCACCGCGTCCACCCGCAGGCCGGCCTCCCGCACCCGCCCCGCCGTCGTGGGTCCGATGGCGGCGATCCTGGCGCGCCGCGGGATGGCCCGCACGTCGAGCCCGTGGAGCCCGAGCCGCTCCAGAAACGCCTCTACCCCGTT
>JADDKG010000041.1 GCA_020253895.1 Rubrobacter sp. | reverse complement strand
GCCTGCTCCTCGACGAGGTCCGCACCGCCCGCGGTCACCGCGAGGTTCACGTCGTAGGTGGCAGCGAGCGCGGAGGCCAGCACGCCCATCTCCAGGCCCGTGGAGCCTATGTAGCCGAGGTTGAGCGGGCGCGAGGGCGAGACGCTCGCGTCCAGCACCCGCGCGGCGTCGGAGAGGGCGTCCTCCACGTCGCCGGGCTCCTCGGGGAGCGGGGCGACGAGGCGTGCGACCAGCCCCTCGTCGGGCTGCGGCTCCGCGGGGCGCGGGGCGTCGAACGACGCCCACGCCTCGCAGATCACCCGCACCAGCTCCTCAAGCACCCCCTCGCGGTCGGCGAGCGCGGGGAGGGCGGCCCGCTCGTGCTGCGGGGTGGAAGGGCTGTGCGCCTCCCGGCGCCTCACGCCACCTCCTGGCGCTCGAACTCCGCCCCTCCCTCACCGATCCTGCGGTAGACCTCCGAGCGGCGGGCCTTGAGGAGCGCCCCGACGACAAGCCCCAAGAGCCCGCCGCCGAACAGGATCGCGGGGAGGACTATCGTCATGGCGTTCGTGGGCGCCTCGGTCGAGCCGGTAATGAGGACGTTGAAGTTCGCGACGCCGAGGACGAGCACGACCAGAAGGAGCACGCCCGCCACCGCCGGGGCGATTGTGGTCGTCCACCGCCCGAGCCCCTCCTCCGGGCGCCGCCGGAAGTACCCCACGACCGCGAAGGAGGTCACCGTCATGAGGAGCAGCACCCCCAGCGCGCCGAGGTTGGTGAGCCAGGTGAAGAGGGTCAGGACGGGGTCGGCCCCGGCGAGGGCAAAGATGCCGACGACCGAGACGGCGAGGACGGACTGCGCCAGCGAGGCGACGACCGGCGCCCCGGTGACTGCGTGCACCGTCCCGAACGCCCGCGGGATGACACCCTCGCGGCCGAGCGCGAACGCGTAGCGGGCCACGGCGTTGTGGAAAGAGAGCAGGGCCGCAAAGAGGCTCGTCGCGAAGAGCAGAGCCGCCGCGCTGCCCCAGATCGCCCCGAGACGCTCCGCCCCGGCGACGAAGAGCACCGTCGTCGGGTCCGGGTTCCCGGCGGTGGTGAAGCCCGCCTCGACCAGGCGGGCCGGGTTCACGATGGTGTCCGGCCCGGCGGCGACCGAGAGCAGCCAGCTCGAGAGGGCGTAGAAGGCCGCGATCAGGCCGACCGCGATGTACGTTGCCCGCGCCACGGTGCGCCGGGGGTCGCGGCACTCCTCGGAGTAGATCGCCGCCGACTCGAACCCGACGAAGGAGGCGAAGCAGAAGGTGAGCGTCGCGCCCGCCGCCGCCCCGAAGGCGACCGTCGGGTCGAAGCCGACGAGCGAGAGCCCCTGCGGTCCGGGGTCGGCGAGCACGGCGAGGTCGAAGAGCGCCACGACGAGCACCTCGAGGATCAGGGCCACCGCGAGCACGCGGGCGTTGAGGTCTATCTGCAAGACGCCGAGCACCCCGATGATGCCGGCCCCGACCATGCACCAGGCCCACCAGGGCAGCTCTATGCCGAGCTGCGAGCCCATGAAGGCCCCCATCGCCACCCCGAAGAGGCCGTAGATCCCGATCTGCATCGCGTTGTACGCGATGAGCGCGACAAAGGCCGCCCCCACCCCCGGCACCTTGCCGAGCCCCCGGGCGACGTAGGAGTAGAACGCCCCCGCGTTGGCCACGTGCCGGCTCATCGCCGCGTACCCCACCGCGAAGAGGGCGAGGATGATCCCCAGGGGTATGAACATGAACGGGACGCCCCTGTTGCCCGTCACCAGGTAGGTCGCCGCTTGGCCGCCGGCCACCGCCGTGAGCGGGGCCGAGGCCGCCACGATAAAGAACACGAGGTCCGGCACCCCGAGGGCGCGGCGGTGGAGCTTGGCGCTCTCGCCCACCGCCGCGGTCGTCGGTGCTTCCGTTCTCGACATCATTCCTCCTTTCCCGGGCCCCTCACGAGGCCGCACCAGTCCCGGATAAACAGCCCGAGCACCTGCGCGGTCTCAACGACCGACCGCAGCGAGACGCGCTCGTCTATACCGTGGATGTTCTCGGCCCGCGGCCCGAAGCAGACCGCGGGGATGCCCGCGCGCACGAAGTGCCGGGCGTCGGTGGTGGCGGTGGTGGCCTGGAGCCCCGGCCTCTCGCCGTGCAGCCTCTCGTACGCCCCCGAGAGCGCCGCCACGACCGGCTCCCCCCTGTCCACCACCGACCCCTCGCACGAGAACCCGTCGTAGCGGACCCTCGGCGGGCTCTGCGCGAGGCGCGGGTCTTCGGAGGCTGCATCGGCGACCGCCCTCTCGACGAGGGCCCGCATCTCGCCGGGGCTCTGTCCGGGGTAGAGCCCGATGCGGCACGAGAGCGTGCAGGTCGCCGCGACCGTCGAGGGCCAGTCGCCGCCGGAGATCACACCGGGGTTAAGGTTGATGGGATGCTCCAAGGCGTCGAAGGGGGGAGGCGGGTCCTCGTTGAGCCGCTCCTCGAGGCGCCGCAGCACTGCGAGCACGCCGCAGGCGGCCTCGACGGCGTTGAAGCCCAGCCGGCTCGCCCGGGCCGCGTGCGCCGGGACGCCGGCGACCTCGACGTGGAACCAGAGCACCCCGACCTGGGCCACGGTGAGGTGGTCCGGGTGCGGCTCGGTTATGACGCAGGCGTCGGCGCGGGAGCCGTCCAGCAGGCACTGCAGCGCCCCGTGCCGCGTGCACTCCTCCTCGACGACCGACTGGAGCTGCACCGGCGCCGCCGGGGAGTAGCCTGCCCGGGCGAGGGCGCGCACCGCCCCGGCCATCGCCGCGAGGCCGGCCTTCATATCCCCGGCGCCGCGGCCGTAGAGCCAGTCGCCCTCGCGCACCGGCGTAAAGGGAGGGTGGCTCCACAGCTCCTCGGCGGCGGGCGGGACGACGTCTATGTGGCCGTTCAGGATCAGGGAGCGGCCACCCCGGCCGCCCGCGGGCCAGTCGGCGACAACGTTGCGCTTCCCGCTCACGTCCCAGGAGAAAGGAGAGGTACCCTCCGCGGCGCCCAAAGCGCCGGCGTCGAGCGGAACGCTGCGGACCTTCAGGCCACAGCCGGCGAGGGCCTCCTCCATCACCTCCTGCCCCGGCTCCTCGTTGCCGAGGACCGTCGGGGCCTCGACGAGGCGGGCGAGGAGGTCCTCCATCCAGCCGGCCTCCGCGGCGACGGCGTCCAGGAGGGCCGCGTCGTTCATCGGGTGCTGCCCTCCAGGATCTGGAGGGTCTTCAGGTCGGAGTAGAAGTCCAGCGCGTAGTTGCCGCCCTCGCGCCCGATGCCGGAGATGCCCATCCCCCCGAAGGGGGCGGTCAGGTCGCGCACCAGGAAGGTGTTGACCCACACCACGCCCGCGCGCACCGCCCTCCCGACGCGGTCCGCACGCCCCATCGAGGAGGTGTAGATTATCCCGGAGAGACCGTACTCGGTGGAGTTGGCCAGAGCGACGGCCTCCTCCTCGTCGGCGAAGGTCTGGAAGGTGAGCACGGGCCCGAAGACCTCGCGCTGGACGATCTCGGCGTCGTTGGAGCGCGGCTCGATGAGGGTGGGCTGGTAGAAGAGCGGGCCCGCGGGCGAGCGCCGCCCGCCGCGCAGCACTTTGTGTCCCTCCTCGCGGGCGCGCTCGACAAAGCCCTCGACGCGCCTGAGGTGGTCGGGGTGGATAAGGGGCGAGACGGTGGTGTGCTCGTCGCGCGGGTCGCCGAGGGCGTGATCGTCAGCGTGGCGGTGGAAGAGCCGGAGGAACTCCTCGGCTACGGACTCCTGCACGAGCAGGCGCGTCCCGGCGAGGCAGACCTGCCCGGCGTCGTCGTACTGGCCGGCGGCCTTGCGGGCGGCGGCGTCGAGGTCTGCGTCCTCGAAGACGATGAGCGGCCCCTTGCCGCCGAGCTCGGCGGTGAACGGCACGAGGTTCCTCGCGGCGGCCACCCCGATCAGGCGCCCCGTCTCCGGCGAGCCGGTGAAGGAGACGCGGCGCACCAGGGGGTGCGCCACGAGCGCCGCCCCGGCCTCCTCCCCGAGCCCCTGCACGACGTTGAAGACGCCGGGCGGGAAGCCGGCCTCCTCGACGAGGTCGGCGAGCAGCGAGCAGGAGAGCGGCGACCACTCGGCGGGCTTGAGGACGACCGTGCAGCCGGCGGCCAAGGCCGGAGCGGTCTTCCAGGTAGAGAGCATAAACGGGGCGTTCCAGGGCGTGATGACCGCCGCCGGCCCGGCGGGCATCCGCTGCACCCGGTTCCAGGTGCCCTGCGAGCGCCAGTCGCGCTCCTCGTAAGAGGCGGCGAGGTCGGCGTAGGCCCGGTAGTTGCGGGCCCCGCGCGGGATCACGCGCGCCCGCAGGGAGCGCAGGAGCATCGCCATGTCCATGCACTCGACCGCGGCGAGCCTCTCGACGTTGGCGTCTATGAGGTCGGCGAGGCGGTGCAGGTAGGGGGCGCGGCCGGCGGGGCCCAAAGCGGCCCACTCCGGGAAGGCGTCGCGGGCGGCGCGCACCGCCGCGTCCACCTCGGCCTCCCCGCCGCGCGAGATTTCGGCGATGACCTCGTTCGTGATCGGGGAGATGTCCTCAAAGCGCTCCCGGCTTGCGACCCGCTCCCCGCCAATGTAGTGGTCGGGGGAGACCTCCACGCCCGCCACCCGGATGCGCCCGGCGGCCGTTCTCATGCGAGCTCCTTCACGGTCTTCAGGTCGTCCACGGTGTAGCCGAAGGTGAAGCGGTAGCCGCGGTCTATCCTCACGGGGGCCAGAGAGTCGTGCTCCTCGCCGGGGGCCGGGTGCAGGGTGAGGGTGGCCGGCCCGGCGAAGACCCTGGAGATGGCCCGGTCGCGGCTCACGGCGCGCACCAGCTCGTGCACCTGCGGGTCGTCGTGGCGTCCGGCGGCCAGGCGCGGGAAGTGGCGCACGTTGATTATGGGCGGGGCGTTGTGGCGCGGTCCTTCGGCGCTCTCGCCCTCGATGGTGAGGGTCATCTCGGCTATCTGGCGCCCGCGGGCGGAGCAGGTCGCGCCGTGGCGCCCCCCGGGCTTCAGGCCGGGGTCGGCGGGGACGTCGAGGCCGAAGGTGCGGGTCATCCAGATCGAGCCCAGCTTCTTTGGGAAGCCCTGGATCCAGCCCCGCGCGAGCGCGAAGTCCTGGTCCACCCAGATAAACGGGCAGGTGGTCACCTCCTCGCCCTCGAAGAGGGCGTTGACCACGATAAAGAACTCGCGGTAGTGGGATCGGATGGGGTCAAGGAGCTCCTCCCCGCCCTCGGAGCACGACTGCCAGTCGGCGAAGACGGCGGCGCACCTTCCGGGGTCGGGGTGGGGGTCCAGCCCCTCGGGCAGGACGGCGCGCACCGCGTCGGGGTCGGCCCAGTAGTCCACGACGAGGAAGTCGCCGACGTAGTGCCACGGCGGCGGCGGGACGAGGCTCGCCTTCCCGGTGCTGGTGCGCGGGACGGTGTAACCCTTCAGGCTCAACTGGAGACCTCCTCGGGTAGCGGGTGACCTAGCATCTCCAGGCTCTCGCGCTCGGAGGCGACGGCCGCCTCGTCGAAGCGGAAGTAGGAGCGGGGCGGCAGGGGGCCCCAGGTGTTGGAGGAGAAGCGGTTGTCGGGCCAGCGGCGCGCCTCGTGGTCGGGCTCGAGCTGCTCCATGTCGCAGTAGAGCTCGACGAAGCACTCCTCCTCGACGATGCGGACGTAGGAGGCGATGTTGCCGCCGATGCCGTGGCGCACCGGTCCCCACCCGAGCCAGCGCCCGTGCCGCCCGAGGTGGTCGAGGGCAGCCCGCATCTGGCCGATGTCCACCACGTCGAAGGCGAGGTGGTGGAAGTGGGGGTAGCCCTTGTCCACGAGCGCCATGACGTGGTGGTCGCTGTTTATGTGGAACCACACCCCCCCGTCGCCGAGCCAGTCGGTGATCCGCATGCCGAGAACCCGGGTGTAGAACCCGACGCCCTCGGCGAGCGCCCCGGTGAGGAAGTTGACGTGCCCGAGCTTGCGCGGGTGGCCGACGACCTGGTCTGTGGCCGCCCGGGCGTGCGGAACCCACCTCTCCCGGGGCTCTCGGTAGGGGAGCACCAGCACGCGGTTGCCCTCCGGGTCGGCGACGCGCAGGCCGCCGGCGTGCTCCTCGTACGGTACGCCGAGGTCCTCGAAGTGCCGCCGGGCGTCGTCGAGGGTGCAGGAGCGCCGCAGCTCGTAGGCGACGTGCTCGACGCCGGGCCTTTCGGCGGCGAGGAGCTCCAGCGAGAAGGGCTCGTCGTCGCAGGCGAGGCGGGCGCGGCGCCCGTCCTTCTCGCGCACGGCAAGGCCGAACTGGAGCGCCCAGCGGCGGGCGGCCTCCTCGACGTCGCGGACCCGGAGGCTCACGTGGTCTATCCGGCGCAGCGAGATCACGCCGCCTCCACCCTGACGGGCATCCGCTTTATGCCGTTGAAGAAGTTGGAGCGCAGGCGGTCCACCGGCCCCGCGAGCTCGACGGCCTTGAGGCGCGGGATGAGCTCCTCAAACGTCACCCGCACCTCCATCCGGGCGAGGTGCGCCCCGAGGCAGAAGTGCTTGCCGCCGGGGCCGAAGGTCATGTGCCCCCGGTGCCGGCTCTGCTCCCGGCCGACGTCAAAGACGTCCGGGTTCTCGAAGACCGTCTCGTCCCGGTTGCCGGAGGTGAACCAGGTCGTCACCTTCGCCCCGGCCGGTATCTTCGTCCCGGCCAGCTCCGTCTCCCGGGTGGTGGTGCGCCGGAAGTGGTGCACCGGGGTCGCCCAGCGGAGCATCTCCTCGGCCGCCGACGGGTAGAGGGAGGGGTCGCGGCGGAGCCTCTCGAGCTGGTCGGGGTTCTCGATGAGGGCCAGGAGGCCGTGGGTGATGGTGTGGCGGGTGGTCTCGTTCCCAGCGGTGGCCAGGAGCACGAAGTTCACGTCGAACTCGCGCTGGGTGAGCCCGCCGAAGGCCATCTGGGTGATGATGTCGTCCCTGGGGTTCTTGCGGCGCTCCGCGGCGAGCGCCCGCCCGATCCTGAAGAGCTCCAGCGCGGCCGGGCTCGAGAACGGCAGGAGCCGGTGCTCGGGCTTCTCCGGGGGCCGGGCGAACTCCGGGTCCTGGTTGCCGAGCAGGTGGTCCCCGATCTCGATGATGTAGCGCCGCTCCTCCTGCGGGACGCCCAGGATGTCCGCAAAGATCCGCATCGGGATCTCCGAGGAGATCTCGCGCACAAAGTCGAACTCGCCCTTGGGGAGGGCGGCCTCGATCACCTCACGGGCGACCTGGCGCACCTGGTCCTCCCACTCCTTCACCGCCCGCGGGG
>JADDKG010000408.1 GCA_020253895.1 Rubrobacter sp. | reverse complement strand
CCGGGTCTCCCCGGTGACCGCCGCGAGCAGCGCCTCCGGCTTGACCGCGTGCTCCTCTGTGAGCGGCACCCGGCGGACCCGCAGGCCGAGGGTGGCGGCGATGGAGGGGTAGAGGGTGAAGGTCGGCCAGGGGAAGAGGATCTCGCCCGGTCTCTCCACGAGCATGAGCAGGTTCTGCAGGACCTCGCTCGATCCGTTGCCGACCAGGATGTTGCCGACATCACTGCCGGGGTTGGCGGCGGCAACCACCTCCCTCAGGGAGGCGGCGTAGCGGTCGGGGTAGCGGTTGGCCCGCGGCAGGGCCTCCGCCAGGGCCGCCTCGGCCTCCGGCAGCGGTCCGAAGGAGAGCTCGTTGGAGGTCAGCTTGACCAACCCCCCGGTGCCGCGCTCGGCGGCCGCCTCCTGGGAGGCGCGGGGCGGGTTGTACGGGGAGAGAGGCTCCAGCTCCGGTCGGAATCTCACTGCCTTCCTTTCCTTCTCTCGGGTCGGTCGCTGCGCGCCGGGAGGCCAGGATAGCCTATCCCCCGGCGGGCGGGCTTGCAACAGCGGCAGGTGCGGCCCGGGAGTCACCCTGGTAAAATCCTCTCTCCCATGCCGCAAGGGATCCCGGCAGAGGAGAGGGTGCGCGCGCTCCGGGCCAGGGTCGACGAGGTCGACCGGGAGCTGGTCCGGGCGCTCAACGAGCGGGCGCGGCTGGTGCAGGAGATACTCTCCGCCAAGGCCGAGGCCGGGCTTCCGGTCTACGACCCGAGGCGGGAGGAGGAGATCCTGCGGCGGGTGGCGGAGGCGAACGCCGGGCCGCTCTACGACTCCTCGGTGCGGGAGATATTCGAGCTCATCTTGCACAGGATAAGGGATCTGGAGATCCAGCAGAGCGCGGAGGAGGAGCGCCGGGATGCGCTTTAACAGCGAAGGGGCGGGGATGATCCTTCCGGGAACCTTCCGGGTCGTGGCCGGTCCGTGCACGGTGGAGAGCTACGAGCAGTTCTACGCCGGGGCGCTGGCGGTCAAGGAGGCCGGCTTCGGGTACGTCCGCGGCGGGGCCTTCAAGCCCCGCACCTCGCCCTACTCCTTCCAGGGTCTCGGCGAGGAGGGGCTGAAGATCATCTCGGAGGTGGCCGGGAAGCTGGGGCTCGTGGCGGTGACCGAGGTGATGGACCCCCAGGACATCGAGCTGGTGATGGAGCACGCCAGGGTTCTGCAGATCGGGGCGCGCAACATGCAGAACTTCTCGCTGCTCAAGCGGGTGGGGGCCGCGCTCCGCGGGACGGAGCACTGGGTGATCCTGAAGCGCGGGTTTGCGGCCACGGTGGAGGAGTGGCTGCTCGCGGCGGAGTACATCACCAGCTCCGGGGGGGAGAACGTCGTCCTGTGCGAGCGGGGTATCCGCACCTTCGAGACCTCCACCCGCTTTACGCTGGACCTCTCCGGGGTCGTGGTGGCCAAGCGGCTCTCGGACCTCCCGGTGATCGTGGACCCCTCCCACGCCGCCGGACGCCGGGACCTGGTGGTACCCCTGAGCCGGGCGGCGGTGGCGGCCGGGGCCGACGGGCTGATGGTGGAGTCGCACCACAGGCCCCAGGAGGCGCTTTGCGACGGGGATCAGGCGCTCCCCGCCGAGGAGCTGGGCTCCCTGGCGGAGACCCTCCGCCCCATCGCGGCCGCGTTGGGGCGCAAGGTGATCTAGGAGGGGCGCGGGCCCCGGTCCCCGCTAAAATAGGGGTCGGTGAGGTGCTGGTGCTGACCGAGAGCTTTTGCCGACCCCTCCCGCCGGCGGTCCCCCGGTGAGGCTGCTCGGCGGCAGGTTCGTTCTGGAGCGGGAGCTGGGCATCGGGGGGATGGCCACGGTCTACCTGGGCCGCGACGAGGTGCTGGACCGTCCGGTGGCCGTGAAGATCCTGCGCGGGGGCTTCGACGACCCGGAGACGGCCGGGCGCTTCAGGCGGGAGGGGAGGGCGGCGGCCAGGCTCTCGCACCCCAACGTGGTGCAGGTGTACGACGCCGGGGAGGGGGAGCTGGAGGGCCGCCGGGTCTCCTACATCGTCATGGAGTACGTCCCGGGCGGGGATCTGGGACGGCTGATCAGGGAGCGGGGGCCGCTGCCGGGGCCGGAGCTTGCCCGGATCGGGGCGGCGGTGGCGGCCGGGTTGGCCCACGCCCACGGCAGGGGGGTTATCCACCGGGACGTAAAGCCGCCCAACGTGCTCCTGGACGAGCAGGGCACCCCGAAGCTGGCCGACTTCGGCATCGCCCGGGTGCTGGACGCCACGGTACAGGCGACCCGCACCGGGGTCTACCTGGGGACCGCGGGGTATTCCTCCCCGGAGCAGCTGCGGGGGGAGAGGATCACGCCGAAGAGCGACGTCTACTCCTTGGGGGCTACCCTCTACTGCGCGGCGGTGGGGAGCCCGCCGTTCACCGGGCTCCCGCTGGAGGTGGCGAGCCAGCACATGACGAAGGAGCCGGAGCCTCCCACCCGCCGCGGGGCCCGCATCGGAGAGGAGCTCGAGGAGGCGATAATGGCCTGCCTGGCCAAGGAGCCCTCCGACCGCCCGGACGCCGGGGAGCTGCGGGAGGCGCTGCTTGCGGCCCGGCCGGGTCCCGCCGTAGGGCCGCCGGAGACCGGGGGACGCCCGGCGAAGGGCGAGGAGAGGACCGAGGTGTTGCCCGCCCCGCCTCCCCGCGGGAGACGGGGCCGGCGGCTTCTCGCCGCGCTCGCCGCGGCGCTCCTGCTGGCCGCGGGTGCCGCGGGGGGCTGGGGCCTGCTCCAGGGCGGGCTTCCCTGGCAGTCGGGGGAGGGGGAGGCCCGGCAGCAGAGCGCGGACCGCTCCGGGGGGCGCCCTGCCCCTCCCGCGCAGGCCGCGGCCGAGGCGGTCTTCAACATGTACGTCGCCGCCGCCACCAACGACTTCGCCACCTCCTGGAGCTACCTCTCCGGGCGCTACCAGGAGCAGGTGGGGTCCCTGCAGGAGTGGGAGAGCCGCTACGAGGAGGTCAGCTACGTGCGCTTCGTGGAGGGGCCCACGGTCGTCCGGGCCTCGGGGAACGAGGCGCGGGTCGCTTTCACCGTCCAGGAGACGCGGCCGGAGGGGGTGAGGACGGTGAGCGGGGTCTGGGTGTGCGTGAACGAGAACGGCCGGTGGAAGCTGGACCGCCTGCTGGAGGAGGGCTCCGGCTGAGGGGCATATAATCTCCCCGGCATGGAGGTCCTGGCGGGCAGGTTCGTCCTGGAGCGGGAGCTGGGCTCCGGGGGCATGGCGCGGGTCTTTCTCGGCACCGACCGGGTGCTGGAGCGGCCCGTGGCGATCAAGGTTCTAAGGCCCGGCTACGGCGGCACGGAGGTGGCGGCGCGCTTCAGGCGGGAGGGGAGGACGGCGGCCAGGCTCTCGCACCCCAACGTGGTGCAGGTGTACGACGCCGGTGAGGGGGAGCTGGAGGGCCGCCGGGTCTCCTACATCGTCATGGAGTACGCCCCGGGTGGGGACCTGCGCTCGCTCATCGCGCGTGGGGGAGCGATCCCGGAGGGGGAGCTTGCCCGGATCGGGGCGGCGGTGGCGGCCGGGCTGGCCCACGCCCACGACAGGGGGGTCATCCACCGGGACATAAAGCCCCACAACATCCTCCTCGACGGGAGGGGGGAGCCCAAGGTCTCGGACTTCGGGATCGCGCGGGCACTGGAGGCCACGCGGGTGACGAGGACCGGCTCCTTTCTCGGGACCGCGCTCTACTCCTCCCCGGAGCAGCTGCGGGGGGAGAGGGTCACGCCGAAGAGCGACGTCTACTCGCTCGGGGTCACCCTCTACCAGGCGGCCACGGGCAGGCTGCCGTTTGCCGGCTCCCCGATGGAGGTGGCCCGGAGGCATATCTCCGGGGAGGTCCCGCCGCCGAGATCCGTGAACCCCTCCCTGAGCCGGGAGCTCGAGGCCCTCATCCTTGCGTGCCTCTCCAAGGATCCCGGCGCCCGCCCCGGGGCCGGGGAGGTGGCAGGGAGGCTTGCGGCCCTCGCCGGCCGGGAGGACCCGCGGGGCGCTCCAGCGCGGGGCGTCTCCCGGCGCTGGGTTCCGCACGCGGCGGTGGCGGCCGCCGGGATCCTCGCCGCGGCGCTCGGGGCGGGAGCCGTGGCCCTCTTCGTGGAGGAACCCGCGGGGGAGGGGCCACGGCCCGCCCGGCAGGAGGCGGCGGGAGCCTCCGGGGAGAAGGGGAGCGAGCCGGCGGTTAGGGAGGAGGGGGTGCGGGACGCCGCTCCTCCTGCCGG
>JADDKG010000407.1 GCA_020253895.1 Rubrobacter sp. | reverse complement strand
GGGTCCTACGGCGGTCGTAGTGGGGTGCGGTGTGGTCGGCTTGAGCACCGCGCTTGCGCTCTGCGGGAGGGGGTTTGCCGTCCGCGTGGTGGCCCGGGAACCACCGCACAGGACGACCTCCGCGGTCGCGGCGGCCGTCTGGTATCCGTACAGGGCCTACCCGGAGGACCGGGTACTCCGGTGGGGCGCCCGCACCTTCGAGGTCTTCCGGGAGCTAGCCAGGGACCCCCGGACCGGCGTGCGCCTGCGGGAGGGGGTGGAGCTCCTGCGCGGTCCCGCGCCCGACGAGCCGTGGTGGAAGGGTGCGGTGTACGGGTTCCGGCGGTGCCGGGCGGAGGAGCTTCCGCCGGGGTGCCGGGGCGGCTACCGATTCGTAGCCCCGGTGGCCGAGATGCCCGCCTACCTCGGGTACCTGCTCGGCCGCCTCCGGGAGGCCGGGGTCGCCCTGGAGCTTGGGGAAGTCTCCTCGCTGGAGGAGGCCGGGAGCGGGGCGGACATCGTGGTCAACTGCTCCGGGGTGGGGGCCGGGAGGCTCGCCAGAGACCCCGCGGTGTTCCCGATCCGGGGGCAGATCTTACGCGTCGCCAACCCGGGGCTGGAGCTGTTCGTGCTCGACGAGGAGAACCCCGGCGGCCTCACCTACATCGTCCCCCGCTCGGAGGACTGCGTCCTCGGCGGCACCGCCGAGGAGGGGAGCTGGAGCACCGAGCCCGACCCGGCGACCGCGGAGGCCATCCTCCGCCGTTGTGCCGCCCTGGAGCCCCGCCTGGAGGGCGCGCGCGTCCTGGAGCACCGGGCCGGCCTCAGGCCCGGCCGCCCGGAGGTCCGGCTCGAGCCGGAGACGCTCCCGGACGGAACCCCCTGCATCCACAACTACGGGCACGGCGGCTCCGGGGTCACCCTCTCCTGGGGCTGCGCCGAGGAGGCCGCGGAGCTGGCCCGGAAGGTCCTCGGATAGCAGCGCGTCCCCGCTTGACGCGGGATCCGCCACCCCGCACAATACAGATTGTTCTACAGTACGGAACAGTGGAACGCAGCCGGGAAAGGGGTTCATGGTGAGAGGTGGCGGGTCCGGCGGGGAGCCCATAAGGCCCTTACGGTTATCGGTGGGGCTTGCGGACCGGCTGCGGCGCAGGATACTGGAGGGTGAGTTCGGGCCGGGGGAGCGGCTACCGGGGAACCGGGAGCTTGCGGCCGCGTACGCGGTGAGCGTGGGGTCGGTGCGGGAGGCGATCCGGGAGCTGGACGCCGAGGGGCTGGTGGAGGTACGTCCCGGCAGCGGGACCTACGTCTCGCGGGATATTGTTGTACGGTCCTCCCGGGTGCCGGAGGAGCGGCTTCTGGATCGGGATGAGGTCGAGGAGCTCATAGAGGCCCGGGAGGTGCTCGAGCCGCGGCTGGCGGCCATGGCCGCCAGCCGGGCTTCCCCGGAGCAGGTGGAGGGGCTTTGGCGGGCGCTCGAGCGGATGCAAGAGAGCATCTCTGACCCTCCGGCCTTCGCCGAGGCCGACGTGGGGCTTCACATGGCCATCGCGGAGGCGGCCGGCAACCGCTTCCTCATGAGGGCCACCGCCGACATCCGGGCCCTGCTCCGCCGGGACATGGAGCTGAGCGCGGAGGTGGGGATCCGGCAGGCCGGGACGCTCCGGTTCAGCGTCGACTCCCACCGGCGGCTGGTGGCGGCCATAGCCGCCGGCGACCCCGAGAAGGCCGCGCGGATCATGTCCAGCATCCTCCACCGCAACCGGGGGTTCGTGACCGGGCTCTACTCTGGAGGGTTCCCTGCGGAGGGTTCGGGCGAGTTCTGATGCGGGAGGAGCGTTCTTAAGGGGGCGGGGTATGGAGGTGGCATCCGGGATCCACCGGATCGAGAGCGTGCTGGGGCCCCGGCCGTTCTCGCAGTACCTGCTGCGGGACGAGAGGGCCTTTCTGGTGGACACCGGGGTGGCAGAGACCCCCGGGAAGGTCATCCTGCCGTATCTGGGTTCCGTCGGGCTGTCTGTGGAGGAGTTAGACCTCGTGCTCATCACCCACGCCGACGTGGACCACTTCGGGGGCAACGGGGCGTTGCGGGAGGCTGCGCCGGGGGCCTTGTTCTGCGCGCATATCGCGGATGCTCCCTGGATAGAGGACCGGGAGCGCATACTCCGGGAGCGCTACGGCTGGTATGCCGGAGAGGGCGTGGACTATCCCCCCGACGTCGGGGAGTGGCTGCGGGAGAGCCTGGGGCCCGAGGTGCCTTTGGATCTCTGCCTCTCCGGAGGGGAGGTTCTGAGGCTGGGCCCGGAGCTCGCCGTGGAGGTCCTGCACCTGCCGGGCCACTCGCCGGGGCACATAGGGCTCTGGGAGCCCTCCTCCGGGTGCGCGATCGTCACGGACGCGGTGCTGGGGAGGGGTCTGTTGGACATGGAGGGCAGGGTCATCAGCCCGCCCCCGTACTTTGACGCCGGCGCTTACGAGGCCACCGTGAGGCTTCTGCAGGGGCTCTCGCCCCGCCTGCTCCTCACCGCCCACTACCGGGTCATGGAAGGCGAGGAAGCCAGGCGTTTCCTGGATGAGAGCCTGGAGTTCGTGCAGCGTGCCAGGCGGGTGGTGGCCGCGGTGCTGGAGGAGCGGAGGGAGGTAGACCTGCGCGGGCTCCTGGAGCTCGCAAACCCCGAGCTCGGGCCGTTCACCGTGATGGGCAACGAGCTCGCCGGTACCCTGCGGGCCCACCTCAGGGAGCTCGTCGCCGAGGGGAGGGCCCGGGAGGTGCGGGGAGGGTCTCGCACCGTCTGGAGGTTCTTGGGGTGAGGCAAGGCGGGGAGGCACAGGGGCTCCCCGGGAGAACCTTCCGGTAGAGAATCGGGGAAAGGAGAGCGAAATGGCGCAGCGGCTCGAGCTCGGGATGATCAGCTCCGCCTGGTTCGACACCAGCGTCGGGCTGGAGGAGGGGATACGCCGGGCCGGCGAGATAGGCTTCGACTCTTACGACATCTTCGAGGACCCGCTCGACATTGACGACGACACCCGCCGGCTCATAAAGGAGACCTGCCGGGAGGTGGGCCTGCCCATACGCTCGGTGGTCTGCGTCAACTTCGGGCTCGTGGACTTCAACCCCTCCGTGGAGCGCTTCGCCATGGACCGGGCCAGGGCGTACATCGACCAGGGGGCTTACTTCGGCGCCCGCAACCTGCTGCTCGTCATCGGCGAGTACTACT
>JADDKG010000406.1 GCA_020253895.1 Rubrobacter sp. | reverse complement strand
TAACCGCGGTCTACGTCATCTCCGGGGCGCTTGCGGGCTTCGGCGGCATGATCGCCTCCTCCCGGGTGGCCTCGGGGCAGCCGAACTTCGGGATGGGGCTCGAGCTGGACGTGATCGCGGCTGCCGTCATAGGTGGGGCGAGCCTCTTCGGGGGTCAGGGGACGGTCATCGGCACCCTCATCGGGGCGTTTCTCATAGCCCTCATCCGCAACGGGGCCGTGCTCCTCGACGTCAACATCTTCTACCAGCAGGTGATCATCGGGGTGGTGATCTGGCTCGCCGTTATGTGGGACCAGTACCGGCGGCGCAGGCTCGCCGCAGCCTCGGAGTAGACAAGGAGAAAGGGAGGTCTTGCCGTGCACAGTAGGAGGGGAAGAAGGATTCTGGTTCTGCTCGTGGCGGCCGCCGCCGCGCTCGCCCTCGCCGCGTGCGCCGAGGTGCGGGAGCAGGGGGGCGGCCAGCAGGGCGGAGGCGGGGGCCAGCAGGGCCCGATAGAGCTCGCCGTGGTCCCCAAGGCCGTCGGGTTCGACTTCTGGGAGACGGTCCGGCAGGGGGCGGTCTGCGCAGCCAGGAAGGCCGAGGGCGAGGTGGACGTCCAGTGGGACGGGGTCGCCCAGGAGACCGATGTGACCGGGCAGGTGAACCTGCTGCAGAACTTCATCACCCAGGGGGTGGACGGCCTGGTCTACGCCGCAACCGACGCTAAGGTACTCTACGACGTAACCCAGCAGGCGCTCGACCAGGGTATCGTGGTGGTGAACATAGACTCCGGCACCGACCCGCAGCCGGAGAACGTGCCGGTCTTTGCCACGGACAACGTGGCCGCGGCCGAGCGGGCTACCGAGTACCTGGTGGATCAGCTCGGGCCCGACGGGGGGAAGGTAGCCTTTATCCCGTTCCAGCCCGGCACCGCGACCAACGACACCCGCACCAAGGGCTTTAAGAACATCCTCAAGGAGAACCCGCAGGTCAAGCTGGTCGCGGAGCAGTCCAGCGAGAGCAACTACAACCGGGCTCTGCAGGTCACCGAGGACATCCTCACCGCCCACCCGGACCTGGACGCCATCTACGCGGCCAACGAGCCCGGCGTTCTCGGCGCCGCCGAGGCGGTGAGGAGCGCGGGCAAGGCCGGGGAGATCATCATCGTCGGCTGGGACACCGCCCCGGACGAGCTGAAGGCCGTCAGGGAGGGCGTGGTGAGCGCGCTCATCGCCCAGAACCCCTTCCGGATGGGCTACGACGGGGTGAACGCCGCCGTCGAGATGATCCGGACCGGCGAGCAGGTCGAGGGCGGCGACACGGGGGCCATCCTGATCACCAAGGAGAACATCGACGACCCGGAGGTGCAGCGGGTGCTGAACCCCAGCTGCAAGAACCCGCCGGTCGAGGAGCAGTAGGAGCCGCGTACTAGCCTGCTTGCGGCAGAGGCGGGGACCGCGCCCTCCAGGCGCGGTCCCCTCTATGAGGGGAGGTGGGGCTATGCAGCCGCTGGAAGGGAAGGTCTTCGCCATAACCGGGGCGAGCCGCGGGATAGGGGCGGCGACGGCGCTCGCGCTGGCGGGGGAGGGATGCAGGCTCGGCCTCGGGGGCAGGGACGAGGCGGCGCTTGAGGAGGTCGTCCGGGGCGTCTCTGAGGCCGGGGGCGAGGCGGTCGCCGTCCAGTGCGACGTGCGCCGCTACGGGGACTGCGAGCGCCTGGTGTCGGAGACCACCGGACGCTTCGGCGGTCTCGACGGCCTCGTCGCCAACGCGGGGGTCGGGGCCTACGGGGGGCTCCTCGACCTCTCGCCGGTGCAGATAGACGAGATGCTCGACACCAACGCACGCGGCACGATCTACTCGGTGCGGGCGGCGCTTCCGGCCCTGCTCGACGGGGGAGGGGACCTCGTAATCGTGGCCTCCGTCGCGGGCCTCAAGGGCCTGCCGAACGAGTCCGTCTACTGCGCGAGCAAGCACGCCCAGGTGGGCTTTGCCGAGGCCCTCGACCACGAGCTGCGCCCGAGGGGCATCCGCGTGACGGCCATGTGCCCCGGCGGCGTCGCCACCGAGTTCGCCTTCGGCGCCGGTCGGACGCCGGACATGCCCGAGCTGCGGGAGATGATGAGCGCGGATCAGGTGGCCGAGGCGATCGTCTTCGCGCTGCGCCAGGACCCGCAGCTGCGCACGCTGCGCCTGGTGATGCGGCCGATGAGCGAGCCTGCGTAGGGGCGCGGGCCGGTAGGATAACGGTCGTGGAGCCGCTCAACGTCCTCGACTACGAGCCGCTCGCCCGCGAGCGGATGCACCCCGCGGCCTGGGCGTACCTCTGCGCCGGCGCGGAGGACGAGGTGACGCTGCGGGAGAACCGGGCGGCCTTCGAGCGCCTGCGGCTGGTGCCGCGGGTGCTGCGCGGCGTCGCGGCCCCCGACCTGCGCACGACGGTCCTCGGGACGCCGGTCGAGGTGCCGGTCCTCGTTGCACCGATGGGGGTGCACGGGCTGGCGCACCCCGAGGGAGAGCTCGCGACCGCCCGGGGCGCCGGCGAGGCCGGGACGCTCATGGCCGTCAGCACCGTCTCCTCGCACGGCCTGGAGGAGATCTCCGCCTCCGCCCGAGGCCCCTTGTGGTTCCAGCTCTACGTCTACCGCTCGCGCGCCCTCGCCGAGCGCCTCGTGCGGCGGGCCGAGCGCGCCGGATACCGGGCCGTCGTGCTCACCGTGGACTCCCCGAGGTGGGGCCGCAAGGAGCGCTTCCTGCGCGTCGCCGCCTCGCTGCCGCCGGGCGCCGACGCGGCGAGCATCGACGGCGAGGCCGGGGAGGAGGACCTCGCGCCCGCCGCTCTGGGTTGGGAGGACGTGGGATGGCTGCGCTCGATCTCCTCCCTGCCCCTCGTCCTAAAGGGCATCCTCCACCCCGAAGACGCCGCCCTCGCCACGGAGCACGGGGCGGCCGGCATCGTCGTCTCCAACCACGGCGGCAGGCAGCTCGACGGTGCCCCGGCGAGCATGGAGGCTCTGCCTTCGGTCGTCGAGGCGGTCGGCGGCCGCGCGGAGGTCTACCTCGACGGCGGCGTGCGGCGCGGCACCGACGCCCTGAAGGCCCTGGCCCTCGGCGCGCGGGCCGTCTTCGTCGGCCGGCCGATCCTCTGGGGCCTCGCCGTGGGCGGCGCGGAAGGGGTCCGGCGCGTGCTGGGGCTGCTGCGCGGGGAGCTCGAGCTCGCAATGGCGCTCTGCGGGCAGGGAAGCGTCGGGAAGCTGGACGCGGGGCTCGTCTCCCGGAGCCGCCGAGCGCTGGGGGACGCCGCCCTCTCTGGGGGCGCTAGATCAGGGCGCCGTCCTCGTCGAGGTGCAGGGGCTGTGGGGGCTCGATGACGCGCAGCCTCGGGTTGGCCTCGACCTCGCCGAGCAGGGCTTCGGAGACCCACATCCGGCGCAGGCTGAGGGTGTTCCGGATGCGCACCAGGCGGGCTTCCGCGGGCTCTACCCCGGCGCACATCAGGAGGGCGGCGGCGATGGCGTCCCGGTCGCTCTCCATGACCATCGGTATCTTCACCGTGTCGGGGACGGTGGAGGTCAGGGCGTTCATGTAGGTGGCCGAGCGGTCCATCCTGCGCTCGAGGCGGGAGGTGATCACATCCGAGAGCCCCACCCCGTTGGCGTTGCCTCCCGTCTCCTCGGTGAGGTCCAGGAAGACCATCCGCTCCACCCTCGGCCCGCCGGAGGCGTAGGGGGTGGGATAGCGGCCCGTCACGTTGGGGTCGGCGCCGTCGCCGCTTATGTTCTTCCCGATCTCGTCCACCACGAGCACGTCCAGCTCCCCGAAGGGGAGGCGCGGCAGGTTCCTCTTGGCCTCCTCCAGCAGCGGGGCCTCCGCCTCGGTCAGCCGCTCCGCTGGGAGGGCCACGACCCTGCAGGGCTCCTCGTCGGCGTTCTCCAGCGTGGCCAGCGCGAAGGCCACCCGCCCGCTTTGTACGGCCACCCGGGCGGCCTCCGGGATGGTCCGGTGGATCCTATCCCACCCCGCGGCGTGGATGGCGTGGGCGCCCTTCTGCTTGCCGAGCCCGATGGCGAGCATCTTCGAGGGGCCGCTCTCCACCTCGCCCCGGAAGGCGGTGTGCGGCTTGATGCGGTTGACCACGACCACCGCGTCGGCCTCGTAGGCGAAGCGGTCCATGTAGACCGGGACGCCCGAGGGAGTCCGCCCCACCTCCACCACCTCCATCGTGGCCCGCACCGGGCAGCCGACCCGCTCCTCGCTCACCCCCAGGTGCGCAAGCACCTCCGCCTGCCCCTCCGCCGTCGAGGCGCCGTGGCTCCCCATCGCCGGCACGATAAACGGGGAGGCACCGGCTTCTTTGAGGGCCTCGACCAGCGCGGCGACGACCTCCCCGACCCGGGCCACGCCGCGGCTGCCGACGCCTATCGCGACGGAGCCCGTGGGCAGCTCCACCTCCCGCAGCGCCTCCCGCACCGCCGCGCGGACGTCCCCCAGCGCGGGTGGGGACTCTATCCGCTGCTCCACGAGCGCCACCCGCGGCAGCTTCACGGCTTCGAGGAGCCGCCGGATCTCCTCCCGTACGGGACTCGCGGTCTGCACGAACCCACTACCCCCTGAAAGAGCCTTACGCCGCCCATTCTACCCGCATCTCCCTTGCTATACTCCGCTCTGCGGCCAGAGGCGGGAGGATCTATGAGGGTAGCCCTTTTCATACCGTGCTACGTGGACCTCATAAGCCCGGAGGTCGGGGTCAGCGTGTTCCGCGTGCTGCGCTCACAGGGGGTGGAGGTGGTCTACCCGGAGGGGCAGACCTGCTGTGGCCAGCCGGCCTTCAACTCCGGCTTCTTCAAGGAGGCGCGGGGCGCGGCCCGGCACTTTCTCGACGTGTTCGGCGGCGAGCGCTTCGACTACGTGGTGTGCCCCTCCGGCTCCTGCACCACGATGGTCTCCCACTACTACCCCTTCCTCTTCCGGGAGCTGCCCGAGGATCTGGAGCGGGCCGAGAGCATCGGGGGCCGGGTGAGGGAGTTCTCGGACTTTCTCTCCAACGTGCTCGGGGCCGAGGAGTTCGGGGCCCGGCTCGAGGGCCGGGCGGTCTTCCACTGCGGGTGCCATCAGCGGCGGGAGCTCGGGGTGCTGGAGGAGCCGCAGCGGATACTGCGCAACGTAGAGGGCCTCCAGCTCGTGGGCTGGGAGAACGAGGAGCTCTGCTGTGGCTTCGGGGGGACCTTCTCGGTCAAGATGCCCGAGGTCTCCGTGGCGATGGCCGACGAGAAGATCCGGGCGCTGGAGAAGAGCGGGGCGGACACCCTCGTCTCCTGCGACCCGAGCTGCCTGCTGCACCTGAAGGGCAGGCTCGACCGGACCGGTCACGGCGTCCGGGTGCTACACCTGGCGCAGGTACTGGACCCCAGGCGAGGAAGGGTTGGTTAGCGGTATGGAGAAGACCGGAGAGAGGGCCCGCCGTGAGGGGATCGAGAGCGGGGTGGAGGGCTTCAACGAGCGGGCGCGGCGGGCGCTCGCCGACCCCGAGCTGCACGACTCCATCGCGCTCTTCACCCGCAAGACCCTCAAGGGCCGTGCGGCCCGGCTCGCAGAGCTCCCGGATGCGCCCGGGCTCAGGGAGCGGGCCTACCACATAAAGCAGGAGACGATGGCCAACCTCGACCGCTACCTCGCCCAGATGGCCGACGCGGTGGAGGAGAGGGGCGGGAACGTCTTCTTCGCCGAGACCGGAGAGGACGTGGTCCGCTACGTCGGGGAGCTGGCGCGCAAGAAGGGCGCGAAGGTCATCACCAAGTCCAAGAGCATGGCCACCGAGGAGATAGAGCTCAACCGCCGCCTCGAGGAGGAGTACGGGGAGCTGGAGCTGGAGGTGGTGGAGACCGACCTCGGGGAGTGGATCGCCCAGCTGGCTGGGGATGCCCCCTCGCACATCGTGGCCCCCATAATGCACATGAACCGCCGCCAGATCGCCCGGGTGCTCTCCAGGGTGGCCGGGGAGCCGCTGCCGCCGGACGTCAGGGCGCTCGCGGGCTTCGCCCGCCGGCGGCTCAGGGAGAAGTTCCTCGCCGCGGACATCGGGATCTCGGGGGCAAACTTCGGGGTGGCGGAGACCGGCACCATATGCCTGGTCACCAACGAGGGCAACGGGCGGATGGTCACCAGCATCCCGCCGGTGCACGTGGTGGTGATGGGCATCGAGAAGCTGGTGCCGCGGTTCGAGGACCTGGAGGTCTTCGTGCAGCTTCTGGCGCGCAACGGCACCGGCCAGAAGCTCACCGTCTACACCAGCTTCATCACCGGCCCCCGCGGCGCGGACGAGCTGGACGGGCCGGAGGAGTTCCACCTGATCCTGATGGACAACGGCCGCTCGAAGCTGCTCGGCACCGAGTTCGAGGAGGCGCTCTACTGCATCCGGTGTGGCTCGTGCCTCAACGTCTGTCCGGTCTACCGGCAGACCGGCGGCCACGCCTACGGCTCGACCTACTCCGGCCCGATAGGCGCGGTGATCACGCCGCTGCTCAAGGGAGACCGGGAGGCGAAGGACCTGCCGCACGCCTCCTCCCTGTGCGCCGCCTGCTGGGAGACGTGCCCGGTGGGGATCCCGCTGCACGATCTGCTGCTGAAGCTGCGCAGCCGGCAGGTGGAGGAGGGGCTCGCGGGGAAGGCGCAGGAGATCGCCTTCAAGGGCTTTGAGGAGGCGGTGGAGCACCCGGCGGCCTACCGCGCCGGGGCGCGG
This sequence comes from Rubrobacter sp., assembly GCA_020253895.1. Classification (GTDB taxonomy): domain Bacteria; phylum Actinomycetota; class Rubrobacteria; order Rubrobacterales; family Rubrobacteraceae; genus Rubrobacter_B. The sequence continues at coordinate 2,845 of JADDKG010000406.1, read as the reverse complement.
CTTGGCCGGCTCGTCCAGCGGCCGCTGGTCAGAGACGGGTCTGTGCGCCGGCTCCCGCCGCCGTTGAGCGGCTGGACGGACTTCCGGGACCTTCCCCCGCTCGCAGAGAGGTCCTTCCGGGAGCTGTGGCGGGAGGGGATAGATTGAGGCGGGAGGAGTTCCTGGAGAACATCCGGCACCGCACCCGCTACGGCCGCTATAAGCCTACAAAGGCCCCCGATGCCTCCTGGACGCCCGGGCGGCGGGCGGCGGCGCGAGAGATCGGGGACCCGGCGGCCCGCTTTCTGGAGGAGCTCGAGGCCCTCGGCGGGCACGGGAGGCGGGTGGGAGGCCTAGAGGAGGCCCGGGACTACGTGGTGGGGCTCGCGCGCAGCTCGGGGGCCCGGCTGCTGGTCCGTTGGGACGTGGAGGAGCTGGAGAGGCTGGGTGCCGACGGCCCGCTCCGGGAGGCGGGGGTGGAGGTGGCCGTCTGGCGGGAGCTGGAGGACTTCCGGGAGGTGGCCGGGCGGGCGGACATCGGGCTCTCCACCGCCGAGTGGGCCATCGCCGAGACCGGGAGCCTGGTTCTGGAGAGCGGGCCCGGCAAGGGACGTGCCGTGGCGATCCTACCCCCCACCTACGTCGCTGTGGTGCCGGTGGAGAGGCTCGTCCGGACGGTCTCCGAGGCCATAAGGATGTACGCAAAGCGGAACTCTTTGCCGCAGAACCTCTGCTTCCACACCGGTCCCAGCCGCTCGGGCGACATAGAGCAGTCGCTCGCCACCGGGGTGCACGGCCCCGGCGAGGTGCACGTGCTGCTGGTGGATTAGGATGGCGCGGCGGAACCCCCTCAGGGAGCTCTGGGAGCGGGGCGGGACGGCGTTCGGCCTGTGGGCCACCGTCCCGGGCTCCTTCGGGGCCGAGCTTCTCGCCGGGGCCGGCTTCGACTACCTGTGCGTGGACCAGCAGCACGGGGTGCTCGACTACGCGGCGATGGTCCCCATGCTCCAGGGGGCCCGGGCGGCCGGGGCCGCCCCGCTCACCCGGGTGCTCTCGGCCGACCCCGCGCTCATCACAAAGGCCCTGGACGCCGGGGCGTGGGGCGTGATCGTGCCGCTCGTCTCGGATGGCGCGGCGGCGGCACGGGCGGTGTCCGCCTGCCGGTTTCCGCCGCGCGGCACCCGCTCCTACGGGCCGGTGCGGGCGGCGGAGGTCATCGGCTCCTCCGACCCGGAGACGGTGGAGCGGGAGGCCCTGTGCTTCGTGATGGTCGAGACCGCCGAGGGGCTCCATAACGTGGAGGAGATAGCGGCCACACCGGGGCTCGACGGGATCTACATCGGCCCTGCAGACCTCTCGCTCTCCCTCGGCGCGGGCCCCGGGGAGCTGGAGCGGGCCATGGGGCGGATAAGGGAGGCCTGCGAGGGGGCCGGGATAGTCCCCGGGGTCCACTGCTCCTCCGGGGAGGAGGCCCGGCGGCGTGCCGCGGAGGGCTTCCGGCTCGTCACCGTCACCTCCGACGCTGCCCTGCTGCGGGAGGGGGCACGGCGGGAGCTTGCCGCCGCCCGCAAGGGGTCACGGGCCCTCTAGGAGATCAGGCCCGTGACCCGCATCAGCAGATAGGCCGTCACCAGGAAGGCCCAGATAAACATCGCCACCAGGATCCTGAGCCAGAGGCGCTTTAGCATCTACCCCCCGAGGATGTTCGTCTGGATCTGGTCGTAGACCAGGTACGCCGAGAAGAACCCGAAGAACAGGAACGAGAAGATCATCACCGCGAGGCGTACGCCCCGGATCTTTATCGGGTCGGGCAGGGCCACCCGGTTCAGCCAGATCAGGAGCCCCGAGTAGATGAACATCATCACCCCGGCTATGGAGGAGGAGATTACGAGCAGGATCAGGGGCTGCTCCATGCCGCTGATGAGGATGATGGAGCCCACGATGATCATGAGCCACACGAAGCTGGCGTACAGCCGGCTCTCGGACCAGAACTGGCTCTCCCTGAGGGCGTTGACCTTGAGCTGGTCGGCTATGAGGCGGCAGGTGTAGTCTATGATGCCGAGGTTGGTGGAGAAGAGCACGAAGGTACCCGTAAGCCAGAAGGCCACTCCGAACCACGGCGCGACCCGCTCGGAGAGCACCTCGCCCTCTGTCCGGACGAAGTCAAAGTTCTGTTCCTCGACCTGCCCGACCGGGAGGACGGAGTAGGCGAGCACCGAAAGGATGATGAGGGTGGTGAGCCCGACGAGGAAGAAGGTGATGAACTGCTCCTGGTTTGCCACCCGCCACCAGCCCCGCCAGCGGCGCATGTTCTCCTCGTTTGGGCGGAACATATACCCGAGGGAGGGCACCGCCTGCTCCTCCCCGGTGAGCGGGGAGACGATCTTGGGGATGCGCGCCCCCATCCCCATGTCCTTGTCCCGGATGTAGTTGCTCTGCACCAGGTTGTTGGCCCCGCCGGCCCCGGCGAAGGCCAGCGCCCCCAGGAGGAGCGCCGCCCCGAGCCCCTCGGCGCCTATGGGGATCCGGGGGAAGTAGGCGAAGCCGGTGATGAGGTCGGCCCACGCCTCCAGCCGGGTGGCCAGGAAGATCGCCGCGATGAGGAAGATGCAGATCAGGGTGACGAGGACGAACTGGATCTTCTCCACCGCGTCATAGACCACCGGCGAGAGGGTGAGCGCAAGCCCGATGGCGATGAGCGCCGCCACCGTGATCGGGACCACCGCCCCCTCCCCGAGCCCCAGCGCGAAGGTAAGGGTTGTGGCGGAGCCCGTCGCCCACCCGGGCCAGAAGTTCTGGCACAGGGCGAAGATTATGAACAGCCACCACCACGGCTTCCACAGCCGGGCGAACCCCGTGATCGCGC
>JADDKG010000405.1 GCA_020253895.1 Rubrobacter sp. | reverse complement strand
CCCGTGGGGGTCTCCTGGAGGAGCTCCTCCCGGTTCATCACCTGCCCGTGTCCTTTCTTGGCGAAGAGCTCCAGGATGTATCTCGCATAACGGGAGTTCTGAGGTTCGATCCTCTCTCCATCGAGCAGCTCCAGCGAGTCCAGCACGGCCAGAGCTTGCCTGGTTCTGTTCCCGCCGGCTATCCCGCGCAGCGCGTCCTGGGCGGCCTGCGCCCGGTTCTCCTTCGTGAGGAGCACCGTGAACCTGGGGTACTCGGGGGCTTGGTCCCGGAAGTGCTCCGCCAGGCACGTCGCGGCGGCCGCGTTAACCACGTCCCGCACACCCGTAGTAGCGAAACTCCGACCCTCCTTCGTCCATTCCAGCACGGGGCGAGTACGTCCCCCGTAGGTGACCTTGAAGGCGCGCGCGATGTTCTCCCTCAGCCAGCCCACGATCTCGCGCAGGTACCCGGAAGCCTTGTTCTCGTAGATCGTGCGGTTCTGCCCTGCGGTCGCGGCCAGGTCCAGAGCAGCAGCATATCTTCTCACGGCCGCATCGAACTCTTCGTCCCGGCCCTCCAGCCGGAAGAACACCTCGTCCGGTTTCTTCTCGTCCCGGAATCCCGCCTCTCCGTACGGCCTCAAAAAGTAGACGTAGAAGTCCTGCGGCGGCTGGGCGGTCGAGCGCTCGTTCGGCGCCCCAAAGAAGAGGTATCCTGCTCTCGACGCCCTGCGCTCCTGCCAGATTAGCTCGTACGGCCAGATCCTGTACCCCGGCACGACCGTCTGATCTGTCAGCTCCATGACCCGTCTGAGCGCGTCGAAGTAGTAACGGTTCAGCGCCTCGTCCTCCAGGACCTCGGCCCGTTTCTCGATCAGGGCGTCGTAGTCCACGTCCTTTTTGAGGTCTAGGTAGTACTGTCCGCTGTCCTCGGCCCGGGAGATGAACTGTCCATTCACCGTACGCACTATCTCGCGCAACACCACCTCGACCTGGCTGCGCAGGTCATCCGCCGGGTCCCCTCCGAGGTCCTCGATCCCCGGCTGGTAGAGGCACAAGGAATCCCTTAACTCCGCCGGAGTCGGTCCGACGGGGGCGTAGACGTCGCCCGTGGTGAGGCGGTGCACCGAGAGGGCGGAGATTGTCCTGAGCGCCATCGGCTTGTAGGCGGGACGGCCGAAGGCATGCCGCACGCGGTCCTCCAGCACCTCGCTAACGCGGATGACCTCCCGGACGTCGGGCACGGCCCTGAACGAAGGGTCTCGCCTCACGTTCTCCCAGTAGCCGTCGTAGGAGATAAGGCCGGGCCTGTCCTCCGGGATCTCCTCATCCAGGATGCGCTTCATCGTCAGCGAGAGGGTTTTCAGCACCTCGCGCTTCTCGACGACCGTGATCCGTTCAAAGGTGTCTATGTAGTCCGGATGCACCGGAAAGAGCCGGACGAACTCCTCCATCCGTTCGTTCATGTTCCCGTAGAACTTCGCAAACGGGGCGAGGTACTCGCGCACCAGAGCCTGCTGCTCCGGCGTCTTCTTCAGGAGTCTCTCGGCTACCACGAACTTCACGTCTCCCCGAGCGATGAAGACCTGCTCGAAACGGTCCTTGACCCGGCGCAGGGGTTCCGCCACGAACTGGAACCTGGTACTGTCGAAGATAGCTTCCTGCGTCCCGCCGATAAAGCGGAAGCGCAGGTCCTTGCACACCTCCCCGATCTCGCGCAGGAAGTTTAGGTCCAGGATGAGCTCCTGGTCCCTGCGGCTGCGCAGGTAGTCCAGAAGCTCGTCCACCACCAGAAGCACGCCCTGCTCTGGGTACTTCTCGTGGAAAGCCCGCATCATCTCTTCGAGGGCGTACTTATTGTTCGCTCGCCGGTCGGTCCTCGGGAACGAGTAGTCCACGCCCCAGCTCGCCAGAGCGCTCTCCAGCTCCGAGAAGATCAGGCTCCTCAAGTCCAATTTTACCGCACCTATCTCGGTGCGGATCACCTTGAACTTGCCGGCGATCTCTTGCGCTCTCTTGGCAACCTCGGGGTTCGTTATGCGGGAGGCGAGCTCCGCGCGCTCTGCCACGGCCGAAATGACCGCCATCAGGTGAGACTTGCCGGTGCCGTAGTTCCCTACGACCAGAAGCCCCTTGTTGTCCGTAGGCTCCTCGAACTGCAGCTGCGGAAAGACCATCCCGAGAAGTCTCTCGGCCATGTCCCCGGAGATCACGTAGGTCGAGACTAACCTCTCGGCTTCCGCAGATCGGCCCGCGCTCCTCACCTCTATAACGGACTCGATGGGGTCGAACCGGATTACGTCCCTGTATCTCATGCCGCCTTCCCCGCTATTCCTCGATGCTTACGACGAGCACATCTCCCGATACCGGGTAGCGCCGGTATTCAGGGTGCTCAGACATTGCGTAAACCAGGTCCCCATTATCCAGGATGCCGCTCCACGCGGCTACCACCGTCCGGTTGCGCGAGAGCTTCTCGAGGAGCAGGAGAGGGTCCTGCATGAGAGAGGCGTCGAACAGAATCTCGAGGTCGTCCAGAAGCACAACCTCTCCTTCTCCCCCCAAGATTTCCTCCAGAACCGGCCCCACGCGCAGAGGCCGCATTCGAGCCTCCACCTCCAGAAGCCCTTTCGCCAGCTCCAGGCCCACGTTGACCCGCCGCAGCCCCAGCCTCTCTCCT
>JADDKG010000404.1 GCA_020253895.1 Rubrobacter sp. | reverse complement strand
GCTCGTCCCTCCCGGCGGAGAGGACCATCCCCGGCCGCAGCCGCCGGCTCGGGCGGGCCAGGACCTCCCACACCCCGCCCCGCTCGCCCAGAAACAAAAGCTCCACCTCCCCACCCCCCGGCCGGCCGGCGAAGAGGCGGGCCGGTATCACCTTGGTCTCGTTCAAAACCAGAACATCCCCCGGCCCCAGAAAGCCCGGAAGCTCCCTGAAGACGTGGTGTGAGATCCCCCGGGAGGGAACGTCCACCACCATCAGCCGGGAGGCGTCCCGGGGCTCCGCGGGCCGCTGGGCGATGAGCTCCTGCGGCAGCTCGTAGTCCAGCTCGTCCGTATGCATCTTTCTCTAGCGCCGGAAGAGCAGGTTGAGGATTATGGTGCCCAGGATGGAGAGCAGGATCATGAGCCCTATCGGGAAGTACAGCGTAAAGTTCCCCTTGCGGATGACGATATCCCCCGGCAGCCGGTCGAGCCCAAACCTCCCGAGGAGCAGAAAGAGCACCCCGAGGACGAGCAGCACGACCGCCGCCCCGATGAGCAACCGGCCTATGCCCTCAAGCCCCATAGCTCCAGAGATTCTATAACGCTAGCCCCGCGGCGGCTCCGGCCTCAACGGCGCAGCTCGGAGAGCAGGCCCTCCACGTCGAGCGGCCGGGTCACCATGGCGAGGTTCCCTCCGGCATCACGCGGCCACTCCTCCTCCGGGCGGTCGCAGTAGAGCTCCACCCCGTTGCCGTCGGGGTCCCGGAGGTAGATCGCCTCGGAGACCCCGTGGTCGGAGGCGCCGTCGATGGGGTACTCGGCCTCCAGCAGCCACCTCAGCGCCTGGGCAAGCTCCCGGCGCTCCGGGTAGAGGATGGCGAAGTGGTAGAGCCCGGCGGCGTTGCGGGGGGCGGGCGGCGCGTTCCTGCTCTCCCAGGTGTTGAGCCCGATGTGGTGGTGGTAGCCCCCCGCGGAGAGGAAGACCGCCTCCTCCCCGTACCACTGAGTAACCTCGAAGCCCAGGATGTCCCGGTAGAAGCGCAGCGAGCGCTCGATGTTGGCGACCTTCAGGTGAACGTGCCCTATCCTGGTCCTGGGGTCCACCCGGTGCGGGGTACGCTTCGTCTCCATCTCGCAACCACCTTCCTGCAGGGTGCGGCCGACCGCTCGTGAGATTTTACGCGCACCATTCTATACTCCGGAAGCCGCGTCCGGACGCGCAGTACTCGCAAGGAGAGCGGGAGGGAAGAGATGGAGACCACCGGCACAGCGCGCAGAAGAAGCCGCATCATGTTCGAGGGGAGGGACCGGGCCCCCGCACGCTCCTACCTCCTGGGGATGGGCTACACCCGGGAGGACCTGGAGAAGCCCATCGTGGGGGTGGCCCACTCCTGGATCGAGACCATGCCCTGCAACTACAACCACCGCCGGCTGGCCGAGAAGGTCAAGGACGGCATACGGGCCGCCGGGGGCACCCCGATGGAGCTGAACACCATCGCCATCTCCGACGGCATCACCATGGGTACCGAGGGGATGAAGACCTCCCTCGTCTCGCGCGAGGTGATCGCCGACTCCATCGAGCTGGTGGGGCGTGGCCACATGTTCGACGCCATGGTGATCCTGGTCGGCTGCGACAAGACCATCCCCGCCGGGGCGATGGCCCTGGCCCGGCTGGACGTCCCCGGCCTGATCGTCTACTCCGGCTCCATAGCCCCGGGCCGCTTCAGGGGACGCGACGTGACCATCCAGGACGTCTTCGAGGGGGTGGGCGCCCACGCCGCGGGCAAGATGACCGATGAGGAGCTGCGGGAGCTTGAGGAAGGCGCCTGCCCGGGAGCCGGGGCCTGCGGAGGCCAGTACACCGCGAACACCATGGCTCTGGCCCTCCAGTTTCTGGGGCTCTCCCCGATGGGCTCCGCCGACCCTCCCGCCCTGGACCCGCGCAAGGAGGAGGTGTGCGAGGAGGCGGGCCGGCTGGTGATGCGCCTGCTGGAGCGGGACCTCAAGCCCTCCGATATCCTCAGCCCCGCGGCCTTCGAGAACGCCATAGCCTCCGTGGCCGCCACCGGCGGCTCCACCAACGCGGTGCTGCACTTCCTGGCCCTCGCCCGGGAGGCAGATATCCCGCTCTCCATAGACGACTTCGACCGGGTCAGCTCCCGCACCCCCATCATCGCCGACCTGAAGCCGGGGGGGCGCTTCACGGCGGTGGACATGGACCGGGCGGGCGGCTCCCGGCTGCTCGGTGCCCGGATGCTCGAGGCGGGCCTCGTGGACGGCGCGCAGCCCACGGTGACCGGGCGCATCCTGGCCGAAGAGGTGGAGGGGGCCGAGGAGACCCCGGGGCAGGAGGTTATCCTCTCCGCCGACCGACCCCTGAGCGAGAGCGGCGGCCTGGTAATCCTGAAGGGCAACCTCGCCCCCGAGGGCTGCGTGGTGAAGGTCGCAGGCTACACCCGCCGCCGCCACGAGGGTCCGGCCAGGGTCTTCGACTCCGAGGAGCAGGCGATGGAGGCGGTCCAGGCCGGCCGCATCTCCGAGGGTGACGTGGTGGTGATCCGCTACGAGGGCCCGCGCGGCGGCCCCGGGATGCGCGAGATGCTGGGGGTGACCGCCGCCCTCGTGGGCCAGGGGCTCGGCGAGAGCGTGGCGCTGATGACCGACGGGCGCTTCTCGGGCGCCACCCGGGGGCTCATGGTGGGCCACGTGGCCCCGGAGGCCGCCCACGGCGGCCCCATAGCCGCCCTGCGCGACGGCGACAGGATCACGGTGGACATCGACGGCCGGAGCCTGAACGTGGCGCTCACGGAGGAGGAGATCCAGGAGCGCCTCGCGCGTTGGCGGGAGCCCGAGCCGCGCTTCAAGACGGGCGTGATGGCCAAGTACGCCGCCCTGGTCTCCTCGGCCTCCGAGGGGGCAATCACCACCCCGGACTGGCAGCGCAGCGGCCACCCATAAGGAGGCTCACGGCGGCAGGTACTTCACCTTCCGCTGCACGACCTCCTCGACGCGAACCTGCTGGATGCTGCCCCACGGGATATAGAGGTAGCCCGAGCCCTCCAGTGCGGGCTCCCGGACGTCCATCAGCAGGCCGGTCTGGTCCCGGTCGCAGACAAGACCGGAGAGCTCGGCCCCTCCCCACGTGGTGACCACAGCTCGGGTGCCGCGCCGCAGCGCGTCCGCCACCCGCGGTACCCGGGCGTGCCACTCCTCGAGG
>JADDKG010000403.1 GCA_020253895.1 Rubrobacter sp. | reverse complement strand
TGTCCCGGTGGACGATTATGGAGAGGGAGTCGACCGGCTCGCCCGCGACCAGCACCTCCACCTTCACCAGATCCGCCGGCTGGTATCCGGCAGGCTCGTAGTCGTAGGAGGCGTACCCCCGGGTGCGGCTCTTGAGCTGGTCGAAGAAATCGGTGATCACCTCGGCCAGGGGCAGGTCGTAGGTAAGCTGGACCCGCAGCGAGGAGATGTACTCCATCCCCACCGAGACCCCGCGCTTCTCGTGACAGAGCCCCATCACCGCCCCCACGTGCTCGCGGGGGCAGATTATCGTGGCACGTACCACCGGCTCCCGGATCTCGTCGTAGCTCTCCGGCAGGTCACTCGGGTTGGTCACCTCCCGGACCTCACCGTCGACCACAACTTGATACTTCACGCTAGGCGAGGTGGCGATAAGGTCCAGGCCGAACTCCCGCTCCAGACGCTCCTGGACGATCTCCATGTGCAGCAGGCCGAGAAAGCCGCAGCGGAAGCCGAAGCCGAGGCGGGAGTTCTCGGGCTCGAAGAAGAGGGATGCGTCGTTGAGCTGAAGCTTGGCGAGGGCGTCCCTGAGGCGCTCGAAGTCGTCACCGTCGGTGGGGTAGAGCCCGCAGAAGACGGTGGGGAGCACCCGGGTGTAACCCGGCAGCGGCTCGGAAGCCGGGTCGTCGGCCCCGGTGATGGTGTCGCCGACCCGCAGGGCGCCGATGTCCTTCAGCCCGGCCACGACGTAGCCGACCTGCCCGGTCTGCAGGGCGGGGAGCGCGGTGGGCTTCGGCGAGTAGCACCCGACCTCTAGGATCTCGAACTCCTCGTCGGAGCCCATCGCCCGGACCCGGTCCCCCTTCTTCAGCCCGCCGTCAAAGACGCGGGCCAGCGCGATCACACCGCGGTAAGGGTCGTAGTTGGAGTCGAACACCAGCGCCCGGGTCTGGCGGTGCTCGCTCCTTGGAGCGGGGATCCGCTCCACGATGGCGTCGAGCACCTCCCCCACCCCCTCGCCGGTCTTGGCCGAGATCCTGAGCACCTCCTCGGGCTCGACCCCGAGAAGCTCTACGAGCTCCTCGGTGGCCGCCGGAACGTCGGCAGCCGGCAGGTCTATCTTGTTTAAAACCGGTATGATCTCCAGGTCGTGCTCCATCGCCAAATAAAGGTTGGCGAGCGTCTGCGCCTGGATGCCCTGGCTCGCATCCACCACCAGAAGAGCGCCCTCGCAGGCGGCTATCGCCCGGGAGACCTCGTAGGCGAAGTCCACGTGCCCCGGGGTGTCGATCAGGTTCAGCGTCCACACCCCATCAGGCCGGTTGTACAGCAGCCTCACCGCCTGGGCCTTGATGGTGATGCCGCGCTCGCGCTCCAGCTCCATGGTGTCCAGGATCTGATCCACACGCTCCCGCTCGGGAACGGCATCCGTCAGATCCAGGAGCCTGTCAGCGAGCGTGCTCTTCCCGTGGTCTATATGCGCTATGATGCAGAAGTTCCGAATACGGTCGGTACCCACGCGGGAGAGTTTACCATGATTGCCCATTTGTTCGTCATGTGTTACATTCTCCGGGCTGAGCTTCCGATGGAGTGACCGAACCTATCAAGAGGAGGACGGACCGTGCCCGCACCCACCAAGCGCGAGCGCCAGAACAGGAAGCGTTACGAGCGGAACCGCAGCGTGAGGACCCGCCTGCGCAACCTGTCGAAGAAGTTCTACCGGGCGCTGGAAGCGGGAGACGTGGAGGCCGCCCGGAGCGTGAGGGACGAGGCCCAGAAGGCCTACGACAAGGCCGCGGGCAAGGGGATCATCCACCGCAACAAGGCCTCGCGCAAGCTGAGCCGGTTCGACCGGGCGCTCGCCGGCAGGGGCTGAGCGCACCCTCGTCCCTCTAGAGTAGACCGAGCACGGCAAGCTCCACCTGCAGCCCCTCAGAGAGGCTGCTGCGGCCTTTGAGGCCGCTCTCGAGAGAGAGCATCAAAGCCAGCGCCCGCTCCAGGTCCTCCTCCCCTAAAGCACGGGCCTGCTCCTCCAGCTTCCGGGCGACGAAGGGGGGTACCCCGAGCTCTCTGGCCAGCTCCGCACGCTGCATCCCCCGACCGAGCAGCGCCCGGGCCCGCAGAACCAGCCGGAACTGCCGCCGGGCCATGTGGGCGATCCTCAGGGGAGGCTCTCCCGCGGCCAGCAGGTTCTCCAGCGGCGGGAGCGCCCGGCGCGCATCCCCGGAGGCCAGGGCGTCTACGAAGGCGAAGATGTTCGACTCCACGTCCGGCGGGCAGAGGGCCTCCACGTCCTCCAGGGTCGCAGCCCTGCCTTCCGGGACGTACAGGGCCAGCTTCTCCAGCTCTCCGAGCAGGCGTAGCTTGTCCTCCGAGCAGCGCAGCGCAAGCTCCCGGGCGACCTCCTCCGGAAGCTCGAGCCCCATTTTTTCCGCCCGGCCCACGAGCCACCGGACGAGCGCCCTGCCGGTCGGCCGCTCGAAGACGTGGACCTCTCCGGCGCCCTTCACCGCGGACATCAGCCTCTCCCTCGCCCCCAGCCTGCTGCCCAGCAGCACCAGGTCGGTCTCCGCCGAGGGGTTCTTCAGGTAATCGGCGATGACCGCCTTCTGGGAGGCGTTCCAGGCGTCAAGGTTTCTCACCACCACGAAGGCCCCTCCCCCGAAGAGGGAGTAGGAGCCGCAGGCCGAGACGACCGCCTCGGGGCCGTCCTCTGCGGCGTCGAAGGTCTGGGGCTGCCTGCCCCGGCGCAGCCGCTCCAGCCCGCGCAGCTTGCGCTCCTCGTCGTCGCCCAGCAGAAGGTACACCGTCATGGCCCGGAAAGCATTCTAACCGCCGGCCAGCCGGGCGAACACGATCCATGCCGCGGCCCACCCGAGCATCACGGCGGCCCACAAGGGACCGCGCTCCCGCGCGAAGCCCCTCCCGCAGAGGGCGGCTGGCAGGAGCCCGGCGTACAGCAGCGCCGTGAGGGGAGGGGTCAGACCGGGCACGGAGACCGCCGCCCAGGGGAAGGCGGAAGCCCCTTCGGCGAGCAGGACCAAGAGGGAGACGAGGGCGCCGTTCGCGTAGTTGAGCGGGTAGGCCAGAGCGGGGAGCACGTTCCCGACCACCGCCGCCAGGAGCCCCAGCACGAGCACCGGGCCGGAGAGGGGGACGGCCACGAGGTTGGTCGCCACCCCCACCAGCGAGACCTCCCCGAAGCTCGCCGCGACTATGGGCGCGGTGGCGAGCTGGGCGGCCAGCGAGACCGCGACCAGCGTGGCCAGTGGCCGCGGCGGCCGCAGCGGGGAGCGCCGCAGGAGATCCTCCAGCGGCCTCCGGAGCAGCAGGATGCCGAGCACGGCGGCCACGGAGAGCTGGAAACCGGTGTTGTAGAGGAGGAGCGGGTTGTACGCGAGGACGACCACCAGCATGCAGCCCGCGAGGTGCAGGGGGGAGACCGGCCGTCCCAAAAGGGTGCCGAGGAGGACGAGAGAGGCCGCAACCCCGGCGCGGATGGCCGAGGGCGGGGCGCCCGCGATGAGGATGTACAGCCAGATCGCGGCCCCCGTCCCGGCGACCCGGGCCGCCGCCGGCACCGCAAGCGCCCGGAACACCAGATAGACCGCCGCGGTGAGCACCGCCACGTGCTGGCCGGAGATCGCCAGGATGTGGGTGATGCCGCTGCGCCGGAACGCCTCCTCCAACGACTCGGGGATGAGCGAGCGATCCCCGAGGACCATGCCCCGCACCACAGCGGCCTCCTCGGGCCTCAGCCCGTACCCGAGCGCCCTGTCGGTCCGGCGGTGGACCTCCCCGATCCAACCGCGCCCCTGCCCCACGGGCCGGACGCTCTCCGCCTCCAGCACCGCGGATACCCGCCGGGTTGACAGGTAGCGGGCGTAGTCGAAGCCGGAGGAGGAAGGATCCGGAACGTATAGCCTACCCTCGGCCCGCACCCTCTCGCCCACACCCAGGAGACCGAGCCCCGGCGCGAACAGCTCAACGGCGCCGCCACGCAGGGCCTCGTGTCCGCCGTACCAAAGGCTCTCCACCCGCAGCTCGGCCCGGTAGCCGAAGCCCGACGCCTCAGGAGGGGAGGAGATCTCACCCTCCACCACGACCCCCTCGGGCTCCAGGGCGGCGAGGCCAGCGAGCGGATCCGGGGCGGAGGCGTGCAAGAGCGCCACCCCCGCGCCACAGGACACAAAGAGCGGCGCGAGAAGCGCCATGAGCCGCCACGGACCCGGAACGAGGTCATGCCTCACCGCGGCGCCGGCCGAGACCACCAGCGAGGCCAGCAGCGCGAAAGGCACGGCGGCCGGGGCGACGGTCCCGAGCGAGATCCCGGCGACCACCGATACGGGCCAGAGGTCCAGGAGCACAGGGGGGCGAAGGTCGAGGTCCGGGAGGGGAGGAGCGCCGCTCTTCCGCTCAGACGGTCGCAAACGGCCTTATCTGCTCCAGGGTCGCCGGCCCTATCCCCGGGACCTCCTCCAGCTCGTCCACCGTCTTGAACGGACCGTTCGCCAGTCGGTACTCGACGATCGCCTCGGCGGTGGCGGGCCCGACCTCCGGCAGCTCCTCGAGCTCTTCGGCGTCGGCGGCGTTTATGTCGATGACCAACGGCTCCTGAGCCTCCCGGGCCGCCTCCTCCAGGGAGAAGCTGTAGACCACCTGCGGCCTGCTCTCCGAGAAGCGGGAGGCGTAGAGGGCACCCCCCAAGAGCAACGCTACCACGGCGAAGACGACCGCGAGCTGCGGCCCGTACCGGCGCAGAGAATGCGCGACAGCGCCACGGGATGCATCATCCCGCCGCCGGGTCGCCGTGTCGAAGTCCGATCTTATCTCCGGATCCCTACCGTAAGGAAAAAGTGGAGCCGACGGGGCTCGAACCCGTGACCTCCACGCTGCCAGCGTGGCGCTCTCCCAACTGAGCTACGGCCCCAGAGCCTCCGAGAGTATAGTCAGCGCACCCCGAGGTGTCAAACGCGGGTGGATCAGCCCTCCCACCGCTCCTGGGGGGCGCTGCGCCAGAGCGACTCCAGCCTGTAGTAGTCGCGGGCCTCGTCGGTGAAGATGTGCACCACCACGTCCAGGTAGTCGAGGCTGATCCAGGGCGACTCCCCGTCTATGCGCCGGGAACGGGGCCGGTAGCCCTTCTCGGCCATCCGGTCGATGACCTCCTCGGCAATCCGGCGCGTCTGCCGGTCCGTCTCGGCGCTGGTCACGACGAAGTAGTCCGCGTAGGAGACCAGTCCCCGCAGATCGATGAGCGTGGTCTCCCGGCCGAACATCGCGCTCGCCGCGCCGGCCGCGGTCTCCGCCATCTCGCGGGTGATCTCCTCTCCGCTCCGCCCCGGGCTATGCCGGACGGCGGGCTCCTCACCGCTCAAGATCCCTCCTCCTTCAATAGCTCTCCTCTAGATTGCCTTCCATCCGCCCTGTACAGCCTCCGGCGGGTTATTATCTCGTGGACTCCCTCCGGCACCAGGTAACGGATGCTCTTGCCCTGCAGGATGCGGCGCCGGATGCCGGTGGCCGAGATGTCCACCCGGGTACACTCGACCGGAAAGATCCGGTCGAAGTTCTTTAGCCGGTCCTCGAGGTGCCCCAGGCGGGAGAGGTCGTAGCCGGGCCGGGTGGCCGCCACCATCACGACCTCCTCCAAAAGCCGGTCCGGGTCCTTCCACGAGAGCAGGTTGGAGACCTCGTCCGCCCCGGTTATAAAGAACCATTCGTCGCCGGGCAGGCGCTCCTTGAGCAGCGGCACAGTCTCTACCGTGTGCATCGGGCGCCCGGCGTCTATCTCGATCCTGTCGGCCAAAAATCTTTCGTTGCCGGCTATGGCCGCAAGCACCATCTCGTAGCGGTCCTCGGCCGGGGCCCGGACGCTCGAGGCCTCCTTGTGCGGCGGGATGCCGCTAGGGACGAAGACCACCCGCTCCATGCTCAGCTCATCCCTCACCTGCTCGGCGACGATCATGTGCCCCATGTGTATGGGATCGAAGGTGCCGCCGAAGATCCCTACCCGCATACCTTCGCGCTACCTGAACTCGAAGGACACATCTCCTATCCTGACCTCGTCCCCCTCGCCGGCCCCGGCACGGCGCAGGGCGCTTATGACACCGCGCCGCTCGAGCTCCCGCTGGAAGTACTCGACGCCCTCGGGGCTATCCCAGTCGGTCTTGAGGGCAAGCCGCTCCACCTCCTGGCCCGAAACCACATAGGCTCCGTTTCTACGCTCGACCCTGAGCCCCCTCCAGGCGGGACGGAACACCCGGTGGCCCGGAGCCCCGGCTGCGGCCGGCTCCTGCTCCAGCTCGCGGAGCCTCCGCTCCAGAAGCTCTGAGAGCTCCTCGACGCCCTCCCCGGTCCGGGCAGATACCTGCGGGGCGCCGGGGAAGGTCTCCGCCAGGTACCCTCTGAGCTCCCGGTCCAGCAGGTCCACCTTGTTCAGGACCACGAGGCTCGGTCGCCGGGAGAGACCTGCCGCAGCGAGTTCCGCCCGGAGGGTGTTCTCTGCGCCCTCCGGGTCCTCGCTGGCGTCGAGCACCAGCACCAGCAGCCTCGCCCGCGCGACGTGCCTCAGAAAGCGGTTGCCCAGCCCCCGGCCTTCGCTGGCCCCGGAGATCAGGCCCGGGATATCCGCGACGACGAAGGGCCTTGCATACCCCCGCTCCTCCACCACGCCCAGCTGCGGGGTGAGGGTGGTGAAAGGGTAGTCGCCCACCCTGGGCCGGGCGGCGGAGAGAGCCCGCAGGAGCGAGGACTTTCCGGCGTTCGGGAGTCCGACGAGTCCTACGTCAGAGAGCACCCGGAGCTCGAGCCGGATCTCGCGCTCCTCGCCCGGGAGCCCGCGCTCGCGGAACGCGGGGGCCTGCCGCCGGGAGGTCGCAAAGGAGGCGTTGCCGCGGCCGCCCTCGCCCCCCCGGGCCACCACGAAGGTTTGCCCCGGCTCCGCGAGGTCGGCCAGCAACCCGTTCTCGTCGTAGACCAGGGTCCCGACCGGGACGTCCAGCACAACATCCCGGCCGCGCTCCCCGGCCCGGTTGTTCCCCGAGCCGTGACCGCCGCGCCCGGCAGAGATCACCTTACGCCTCGAGTAGCGCTCCAACGTGGAGAGATCCTCCGTGGCGCGCAGGATCACAGAGCCGCCGTCGCCCCCGCGGCCCCCGTCGGGACCGCCGCGCGGCCGGTACTTCTCGCGGTGGAAGGAGACCACGCCGTCGCCCCCGCGGCCCCCGCGGACGACGAAGCGGGCCTCGTCGATGAACTGCAACGGGGCTAGTGCCCCCCCAGGTAGAGGACTCTCAGGCCGAAGCCTCCTGTATGACGCTCACCACGCTCCGGCCTCGGCTGCGACCGAAGTGGACCTTCCCGTCCACCTTGGCGAACAGGGTGTCGTCCCCGCCGCGGCCCACGTTCAGGCCGGGATGCACCTTGGTGCCCCGCTGGCGGACGATGATGCTTCCGGCGCTCACCAGCTGGCCGCCGTAGGCCTTCACGCCGAGCCGCTTGCTCTCGGAGTCCCTGCCGTTCCGGGAGGAGCCTCCGCCCTTCTTGTGTGCCATGCCGTCTAAACCTCCAGTACTCTAATCCGGGTCAGGGCCTGACGGTGCCCCCGCTTTCTGCGGTAGCCCTTCTTGGGCTTGTACTTGTACACCCTGATCTTCTCGCCCCGCAGGTGCTCGAGGATCTCCGCCCGGGCGCTGCGGGGCTCCAGGTCCAGAGAGCTCCCGTCAGCCCGCAGGCTCACCGGCAGCTCGACCTGCTCGCCGACCTCCCCGGCGAGCCGCTCCACGACTAGCTCGTCGCCCTGACTTACCCTGTACTGTTTTCCACCGCTCTTTACGACCGCATACATAATCCGTATAAGCTCCCGTTTCTTATCTCTGGACTCTTCGGAACGTACGCCGCTGAGGCTAAGAGTATAACCGCCAACCCCCAACGCTACCACCGCACCCCTTCTCTTAAGGCTTGGGATGCTTTGCGACCTCGGCCCGGGAGCGCATCGCGACGCTCTGCAACAGCCCCAGCGAGAGCACGCTCACCACCAGGCTGCTCCTCCCGTAGCTGATAAACGGCAGCGGTATTCCGGTAACCGGCATGATCCCCATCGTCATCCCCACGTTCACGAAGACGTGGAACAGGAAGATGGTCGCCACCCCGACCGAGATCAGGACGCCGAACCGGTCGCGGGAGATTGTGGCGATGTGCAGGATGCGCCAGATCAGGAGGAAGAACAACAAGAGCAGCAGAAAGCTTCCCGCAAAGCCCAACCGCTCGGCCAGGTTGGCAAAGATAAAGTCGGTGTGGTCCTCGGGGAGAAAGCCGAGGTTGGCGAGGGTGGTCGCATCTAGCCCCTTGCCGGTCAGCCCCCCGGAACCGATGGCCATCTTGGACTGGGTGACCTGGTAGCCGATCTCACCCGCCGACTCGGGGTTCAGGAACGCGGTGAGGCGGGCGATCTGGTACTCCTCCAGAAGGCGAAACTTGAGCGCGAGCACCGCCGCCAACACACCGCCAGCCCCCAACGCGCCAAGCTGCCACAACCGGGCACCTCCCACGTAGGCCATGACCACAAAGACGGCCCCGAAGACCAGCGCCGTCCCGAGGTCCGGCTGCAGAAAGACCAGAAGCGCCGGGACCCCTACCACACCCAGCGAGCGCAAGAAGACTCCCGTATCCCCGACCGACCTCCCGGCGAAGTACCCGGCCAGCACGATCACCATCATAAGCTTGGCGAACTCTGAGGGCTGCACCTGAACCGGCCCCACGTCAATCCAGCGCTGGGCCCCGCCCGCAGCAACTCCTGCCACGAGTACGGCGAGCAGCATCAGCAGAACGAACAGGTAGATAGGCTTTATGAGGCGCTGCCAGAAGCGGTAGTCTATGAGGGCCAGCGGTACAGCCCCGACCAGCCCGACGGCGAACCCTATGGACTGGTTTATGGCGTAGGCCTCCCGGTCCGCGGTTCCGGCCACGTAGACCGCAAAGATCCCGTACGCAGAGAGCAGGAGGGTTACCACCAGCAGCACGGGGTCCGCCGAGCGCCAGCGGTCCAGGTTGCTGAACGACGCCGGTGCCGCCTCCCTGCCGATCATGGTCATCTCTCAGCCTCCCAGCTGCGTCCCTTGCGCTTTCGCACCCGCCACGACATCCACGCCGCCAAGGTGTAAGCGAGGGCACCGTTCAGCAGCGTATCCGGCAGCACACCGGTGAACAAGTACCCGCCAAGCGGCGGCGCGTACAGCCCGGCGAGCCCTCTGGCCACCACGTCGATAATATCGTAGGCGGCTACGGAGAGCGCTGCCGCCTGAGCCATGAGGATCCCCTCCATGCCCTTTCTCCTGACGGCCCCGGCCCGGGCGGCGAGGAGGGCGGCGATCAGGCCACCCATTGCCCCGACCCCGAAGATACCTCCCCCCAGGGCGTCGTAGAGCACCCCGCCGAAGAACCCGATCAGCACCGCCTGCAGGTCCCCCAGCGGGTACACGGCGTAGACAATGGCGAGCAGGGTGAACTTGGGTGAGACCGGACCGAACGTCAGGTAGGGGCTCAGCACGGCCTCCAGCAAGGCGCCGAGCGCCACGACCAGCGAGGCCCGCAAGACTGAAGTCTGCTCCACAAGCGCTCCTCAGCGTCCGGTGCGCTCTACCAATCGGTGATCACCCGCACCTCTTCCAGGTCGTCCGGATCGACCGCCGGGTCCACGACTATCTTCTTGTACTGGTCGAGGTCCGTGGAGCTCACCGACTCTATAGTCCCTACGAAGAGACCCGGCGGGAACAATAGCTCCCTCCCCCCCGCCCGGCCGCTGGTGATCACGTAGTCGCCCTCCTCGGCCCGTGCGCTCAGGTCCACGTACTCAACCCCGAAGTAACCCTCGATGTTGGTCCTGAG
This sequence comes from Rubrobacter sp., assembly GCA_020253895.1. GTDB lineage: Bacteria > Actinomycetota > Rubrobacteria > Rubrobacterales > Rubrobacteraceae > Rubrobacter_B. The sequence goes on along the minus strand of JADDKG010000403.1, from coordinate 3,163 downwards.
GATGCCCTCGCCGTACGTCACGTCCTCCTCGGTGGCCGCCGGGTCCACCACCCCGGAGGAGGGGTCGAACTCCGCGGGGGGGACGATCCTAACCCCTGCGGCGAAGTTGTGGTCTGTGACCAGCATGACCTCGGCGGTGTGCCGGGAGACCTGTCCGGTGGTCCTCCCCACGAGGATGTTGTTGCCCACTATAACGGGCATCTGCGGCCGCACCCCGTCCTCGGTGCCCACGTTGATAACTATCCGGTTGGTGAACTGCTCGCCGACCGGGGCGATGACCCGGGCGAGCGGCGCATACTCGTAGCCCGGTCGCTGGCCATCGAGCATCTGCCTCAAGCGCTCGTTCTCCCGGCGGAGGTCCGACGCCTGAGCGGCGAGAGCCCGGGTATTCTGCAGCTCCCTCCGCAGCTCCTGCTCCTCCCCGCTGAAGGCACCGGCGATCCTGTCCTGCGCGGCGTCGAAAGGCGAGGCCGCGAGCGAGAGCAGCGCCCGCACCGGCCGCAGGACCTCCGCCGCACCCAGCTGCACCGTGTGCAGCGGTCCGCACCCGTTCCCGGAGGTGCAGTCCCCCTCTTTCACATAGACGGTAAACAGCATCAGGCTCACAACGCTCAGGGCAAGAACCGCTGCGAGCCCTCCGGCCGGGCCGGACTTTTTGCGTCCTACGGACACCGCTAGCCTGTAAACAGCGCGCTGCGGTAAGAGTCTATCTCCTCCAGGCAGCGTCCACTGCCTATGGCGACGCACATCAGGGCGTCATCGGCCACGTGCACCGGGATGCCCGTCTCGCGCCGCAGCCGCTCGTCCAGATGCCTGAGCAGCGCCCCGCCCCCTACCAGCACCATCCCCCGGTCCATGATGTCCGAGGCCAGCTCGGGAGGGGTGCGGTCCAGCGTATCCCGGACGGCGGCGATGATCGCGTCCACCGGCACGCTTATAGCCTCGCGCACCTCCTCGCTGGTGATGACCACCGTCTTGGGCAACCCGGTCACCAGATCGCGGCCCCGGATCTCCGCCGACTCCTCCTCCTCGAGCCTGAAGGCGCTGCCGAGCTCGATCTTGAGCTGCTCGGCGGTCTGGGTACCGATCGCTAGCTTGTACTCCTTCTGGATGTAGTTGGTTATGGCGTCGTCGATGTCGTCCCCGGCGATCCTGATGGAGGACTTGGTGACTATCCCCCCGAGCGAGACGACCGCCACCTCGGTGGTCCCCCCGCCGATGTCCACCACCATCGAGCCCTGGGCCTCGTTCACCGGTAGCCCCGCTCCTATCGCCGCCGCGAGCGGCTCCTCTATGGTGTAGGCCTGACGGGCCCCAGCCGCCTCGGTGGCCTCCTTGACCGCCCGCAACTCCACCCCGGTGACCCCCGACGGGACGCACACCACCACCCGCGGCCCTACCAGCGAGCGGAAGAAGCCCCGCCGCGGCTGCACCTTGCGGATAAAGTAAGAGAGCATCTTCTCGGTGACCTCGAAGTCCGCGATCACGCCGTCCTTCAAGGGGCGCATGGCGACGATGTTCCCGGGCGTCCGCCCGATCATGCTCTTCGCCGCCGAGCCCACGGCCACCACCCGGTCCGTCTTGGTGTCTATGGCAACCACCGAGGGCTCGGAGAGAACTATACCGTGCCCCTTGACGTAGACCAGCGTGTTGGCGGTACCCAGATCTATCGCAACGTCTCTCCCGAACAGTCCTCCGAACATCACGCGCCCCATCCGTACTTTTCCCAGGCTCCGGCCACCAGGCTAGAGCATCCCGTGCTCTTTCATGCTGAAGTAGCCCTCCCCCACGATAACGTGGTCGAGGACCTCTATCCCGATCACCCCCCCGGCCTCCACCATCCTCCCGGTTACCTCCCTGTCCTCGCGGCTGGGCTCGACCCGGCCGCTGGGGTGGTTGTGGGCTAGCACCACGCTGGCGGCGCTGGCCCGGATGGCCGGCTTGAAGACCTCGCGGGGGTGGACGAGCGACGAGGAGAGGGTACCGACCGAGACGGTGGGTGCTTCTATCACCTCGTTCTTGGTGTTCAGAAGCACGACCACAAAGTGTTCCCGGTCAAGGTTGGCGATACGTCCACTCAAAAGCCCGTCTACGTCCGCCGGCGATGATATCACGGGGCGACCGGGGTTGCGAGCCACGCTGAGCCGCCGGGCCAGCTCGAGCGCGGCGAGCAGGATGCAGGCCTTGGCCTCCCCTATGCCCTTGACCTGCTTGAGCTCGTGGACGGAGGCGTCGAAGAGGTTGTGCAGCCCCCCGGCCCCGGAGATGACCTCCCCGGCGAGCTCCACGGCGGTCTTCTCCTGGCTCCCGATGCCGAAGAGCAGTCCGAGCAGCTCCGCGTCGGAGAGCACCGACGGCCCTCCGGCGAGCAGCCGCTCGCGCGGCCTGAGCTCCGGCGGAAGCTGCTTTATGGTGTAGCGCTGGCCCATACGAGGGGTATTATATGTCGGGCTTCACCCCGAACCTGCGGAGCATCCGGACGGTGAGCGGGAGGGGCAGCCCGACGACGTTGGTGTAGTCCCCGAAGATCCACTCCACAAACACGGCGGCCCGGCCCTGCAGGGCGTACCCTCCGGCCTTGCCCACACCCTCCCCGCAGCGGGCGTACCCGTCTATCTCCTCCGGGTCGAGGGCGCGCATCCTGACTTCGGTCACGGCGTGCCGGACCTCCACCCTCCCGCCCGCGGCCACCGCGACCCCGGAGTGGACCTCGTGCGTCCGGCCTTGCAGCAGACCGAGCATCCGGCGGACGTCCTCCCCGTCCCGGGCCTGGCCGAGGATGCCTCCGCCGTCCGGGCCCGGCAGGTAGACCACGGTGTCGGCGGCGAGCACCACCTCCTCAGGGGAGGTGGCGGCGACGGCCTCGGCCTTGCCCCGGGCGTTGGCGAGGGCGGTCCTGCGCGGGTCGTCGAGCTCCACCTCCGGGAAGCCGCTCCTGCGGGTCTCGAAGCGGTAGCCTGCCCGCCGCAGCAGCTCGACCCTCCGGGCGGACTCGGAGGCCAGGATCAGGGCCATCCCGCTCAGCTTCCGAAGAAGAGCTTGAGCTCCCGGGAGGCGGACTCGGGCGAGTCGGAGCCGTGCACCAGGTTGTCCGGCATGCTGAGCGCCAGATCCCCGCGTATGGTACCGGGGGCGGCCTTGGCCGGGTCGGTGGCGCCCATCA
>JADDKG010000402.1 GCA_020253895.1 Rubrobacter sp. | reverse complement strand
GTGCCGTGGCTGAAGTTCAGCCGCATCACGTCCGCCCCCGCCCGAACCAAAGCGCCGATGCTCTCCCCGGAGGAGGTGGCGGGTCCCAGCGTGGCCACGATCTTGGTCCGCCGCACCTTCAGCCCTCCCGCGTTCTGGGGTTGAAAGCCGCGAGCCCGGGGTAGACGGCCGCATCCCCGAGCGACTCCTCGATGCGCAGGAGCTGGTTGTACTTCGCCACCCGCTCCCCCCGGGCCGGGGCACCGGTCTTTATCTGCCCGGAGCCCACGGCGACCGCAAGGTCAGCGATGGTCGTATCCTCCGTCTCGCCGCTGCGGTGGCTGATCATGGTGGTGTAGCCGCTCTTGTGCGCCAGGTCTATCGTCTCGAAGGTCTCGGTGAGCGTGCCTATCTGGTTGACCTTCACCAGGATGGAGTTGGCGATGCCCCGCTCTATGCCCTTGCGCAGGATCGCGGGGTTGGTGACGAAGAGGTCGTCGCCCACCAGCTGCACCCTGTCCCCGAGACGCTCCGAGATCAGCTCCCACCCCTCCCAGTCGTCCTCGGCGAGGCCGTCCTCGATGGAGATTATGGGGTACTCGTCGCAGAGCTGCACGTAGTAGTCGACCATCTCCTCCCGCCCGAGGCTCCTGCCCTCCCCGGAGAGCTCGTAGCGGCCGTCCCCCTTGTAGAACTCGGAGGCCGCGGGGTCCAGAGCAAAGCACACCTGCTCCCCGAGCGAGTACCCGCTCCGCTGCACCGCCTCGGAGAGCAGCCCGAGCGCCTCGTCGTTGCTCGCGAGGTCCGGCGCGAAGCCCCCCTCGTCGCCGATCCCGCCGGAAAGCCCCCGCTCGGCGAGCAGCCTCTTGAGGCCGGCGTAGATCTCGGCCACCGCCCGCAGCGCCTCCCGGTAGCTCTCGAAGCCCACCGGGACGACCATGAACTCCTGGAAGTCCACGTTGTTTGCCGCATGGGCCCCGCCGTTGAGGATGTTGGCGCAGGGGACCGGGAGCACGTGGGCGCCGGGGCCGCCCAGGTAGCGGTAGAGCGGCAGCCCGGCGTACTCGGCGGCGGCCCGGGCCGCCGCCAGGGAGACGCCCAGCATGGCGTTGGCCCCCAGCCGCCCCTTGTTCTCGGTCCCGTCCGCCTCGATCATGGCCAGGTCCAGAGCCCGCTGGTCGGTGACGTCCATCCCCACCACGGCCTCGGCCAGCTCCCCGTCCACGTTGGCAGCGGCCCTGCGCACCCCCTTCCCCCCGTAGCGCCCCTCCTCCCCGTCCCGCAGCTCGACCGCCTCGTTCCGGCCGGTGGAGGCCCCCGACGGGACCGCCGCCCGGCCCACGTAGCCCGCCGCGGTAGCGAGCTCCACCTCCAGCGTCGGGTTGCCCCTGGAGTCCAGGATCTCCCGCCCGTGGACCGCGACGATCTCCGTCATGTGGCAGCTCCTCCCTTGCCGCTCTCTTCTCTCTGAAAACCCCTGCTCATACCCCGTAACTCTACGCCCCGACCCGCCGCGGCGCCACCCTGGGAGGGGCGGCGCCGCGGCGGGCACTGCGGGGCCTGCGCCCGGGCTACTCCTGCGAGGACGGGTTCGGGTTGTAGCCCGGCAGGTACCTGATGTCTCTGCGCTCCGCCTGCCGCTCGACCCACCGCTGGAACTCCTCCGCCTGCTGGGTGGCCGAGAGCTGCTCCCGGATGCGGTCCTCCACCTCGGAGAGCGGATCGGTGCTCTCCTCGCGCACGTCGTAGACCTTTATGAGATGGTAGCCGAACTGGGTCTTTACGGGCCCGACGACCTCGCCCTCCTCGGCCCCGAAGGCGGCCTCCTCGAAGTTGGGGACGGTCTCGCCCCGGCCGATGCATCCCAGGTCGCCGCCGTTCTCCCGGCTGCCGGGGTCCTGGGAGAACTCGCGGGCCAGCTCGGCAAAGTCCACGCCCTCCTCGAGCCGCTGCTTAACCTCCTCGGCCTTCTCCTTCTGATCGGGGTTGAACAGGATATGCCGGACGCACCTCTGGGCGGGGTTGGTGAACTGGGTCTCCTTGTTCTCCTCGTAGTAGTTGCGGACCTCCTCCTCGGTGGGCCGCACGTCACCGGCCACCCGCTCCTGCACCTTCTGCACCGGCAGCTGCTCCCGGATCTGCTCCCGCAGCTGGGCCTCGGTTATCCCCGCCTGCTCGAGCGCCTGCCGGAAGGCCTCCTCGCGCCCGAGGTCCTGCTGCCCCTGCGCCCGGGCCTGCTGTACCAGCTGGTCCTTTATGCGTTCGATCTCCCGGTCCACCTCCCGATCGGTGACGGTGATCCCGTGCTCCCGCGCGTAGGCCTGGGCGATCTCCTGGGTCACCAGCCGGGGCATGATCTGGGCGATGGCGCTCTGGTACTGCGGGGAGTCCGGCGTGATCTCCCCGAGCCCGGACTGCTGGCCCAGGAGGTCCAGCTGCTCCTGCACCTGCCCCTGGGTAACCTCACCCCCCTCGAAGACGGCCACCTTCTGGGCCCCGGAGGGCAAATTGGCCTCCGGAGAGGCGGCCTCGCAGGCCGCGAGCAGGATCAGCACGGCTAATAGGCTGGCGGTTTTGAGCGCTTTTCTGGCGGACAATCTCATACACCCGGGAATCTCGCCTTCAGGGAACCAAAACCGGGGCGGATTATAGCATTCCGTCCCCTTCGCCCCGCTCGAGCCCGCGCAGGTAGCCTTCGGCACCGGCTATCTCGCCCTCCCCGAAGACCCTCACGCCGCACCTCTCCAGGAGCGCCGCCGTCACCCCGGCCCCCGCCCTCAGGCTCCCGCCGAAGCTCCCGTCGTAGATGCGGCGGCTCCCGCAGGAGGGGCTCAGGTCCTTGAGCACGGCCACCCGGGCCCCGGATCTGCGGGCGGCCCGCAGCGCCAGGCGGGCTCCCTCCAGAAAGTGGCGGGTGACGTCCCTTCCGCGACGGTCCACGACCCGCGCCCTACCGTCAAGAACCGCGTACCCGTCCCCGCCCCGGATCTCGGCCGGCGGCCGGGGCACGGGGAGCCCCCCGGCCACCTCGGGGCAGAAGGCCACCACCCGTCCCTCCCGGAGCCAGCGCCGCAGCACATCGTCGCCGCTGCGG
>JADDKG010000401.1 GCA_020253895.1 Rubrobacter sp. | reverse complement strand
TCCACCCGCCGCACAAAGCTCCCCCCAGAAGCCCCCGGCACCTTGGAGATCAAACCCGCAGAGGCAAGGCTCCCCAGAGCCTCCCGAACCGTCGTCCGGCTCACCCCGAAGCTCTTCGCCAGCTCTAGCTCGCTGGGCAGCCTGTCCCCGCTCCGGAAGGTGCCCGAGAGGATCGCCTCCCTCAACTGGGACTCCACCTGCTCCCGCGCCCGCCGTACCGGAGCCGGTTTGAACGCCACTGTACTCCTCTCAAGCCGTATGGTTCCTGTAACCGCTTAATGTCCGACATTATGCTGCAAGCCGCTTGCAGAGTCCAGGGCCCGCTTTTTGTACTGACATAAGCACAATTACTGACATAAGCACAATAATTGTCCATCAGCAGCGCGTCTGCCTTGCTTAACCTCTGAAATGGTTGAAAGTCTATTTTTCAAATGTCATACTGAAACGCGCTACGTTGAGCAGAACGAATCGGAGCGTTGACAGGTGGGGCTGGTCTTTTTGCGGGTGAAGTTCGGGGGTGGATGGCGAGCTGGCTTGGGGAAAGCTTCGCCGGGCGAGGTAGAGGCTGTGGAGGAAAGGAGGAGGACTTTGGCGAGATGGCGTTCTCTCAAAGCGCTCGTGGTTGTGCCGGTTATTTTGGTGGCCTTTGTCGTGGCTGCGTGCGGGGGCGGGCAGGGCAGCCAAGGCGGCTCCGGGGAGCAGGTGGTGAACATAGGCTTCAGCGGGCCGCTTAGCGGTGGAGCGGCGTTCTATGGCGAGAACGTACTCAACGGTCTCAGGATGGCGGTGGATGAGATAAATAAGGCCGGCGGCGTGGACGTCGGAGGAACCAAGGCAACCTTCAAGCTCGAAGCCCTCGACGACAAGTACCTGCCGAACGAGACGGCGACCAACGCCCGGCGGCTAGTTCAGCAGTCACAGACGCCGGTCGTCTTCATCCCGCACTCCGGCGGCATCTTTGCGGCCCAGGAGATCAACACGCGGCCCCCCACGGAGTTCATAATCGGGGCGTACAGCAGCGTGCCGGAGATACTCGAGGCGGACAATCCCTACACCATAATGATCCCCCCGCGCTTCGACAACTACATGGAGCCGTTCGTTCGGACCGAGATGGAGATGTTCGGCAACAGGCTTGGCCTCATACCGACCACCAGCGAGTACGGCATCCAGTGGACGGAGCAGGTGACCGCGGAGTGGGAGCGGCAGGGCGGCGAGGTGCTTTCCAACAACGGAGTCGACTACACCACCACGACGGACTTCGAGGGGCCGGTGAGCAAGGCGCTCGCCGAAGACCCGGACGTGCTCTTCGTGGGTGGTCCCTCGCAGCCCACGGCGCTCGTCATAGAGACCGCCCGCCGGAAGGGCTTCGACGGCGGGTTCATCGTCATGGATCAAGCCAAGTTCGAGGAGATGGAGAACTTCACCAAGAAGGAGTACCTCAACGGTTCTGTGGGCGTGATGCCGCTCATAGAGTATGAGGGGCCCGGCACCAAGCAGTTCATAGAGAAGTACGAGAAGGCCATCGGGGGCGAGAGGCCGCCGACCTCCGAGGTCGCGCTCAACTACCAGGCGATGCACATAATCGCGAAGGCGATGGAGATCTCGGGCTCCACCGACGATCCCGAGGCGATCATGGGAGCGGTGGACCGGGCCGCGGGCGAACTCGAGGATAAGTACCGGCCATACGACATAGAAAGAATGACGGACGACGGGCATCTCGCCGGGCCGGTCGTCGCGACGCTGGTAAAGAACGGGAAGTATACCGAGCTTGAGGTGCCGCAGGATCAGTAGCCGCTGCTTTTCCCGGAGGACGGATAGGTGACGCTGTTCTTACAGCAGCTGGTCAACGGGATAGCGCTAGGCGGCGTATACGGCCTCGCCGCGCTGGGGCTCACGCTGGTCTTCGGCGTTCTGAGGATCCCGAACTTCGCGCACGGAGCGTTGTACATGGTCGGCGCGTATGTGGCTTACCTGGCGCTCGCCGTTTACGGGGTGCCGTACCCTGTGGCCATAGCGCTCTCCGCCGTGGTTCTGGCTGCCGTCGGAGCGCTGTTGGAGCGGCTCGTCTTCTACCCGCTGCGCGACGCCCCGCACACGCACGCCATGATCGGGGCGATCGGTGTGCTGCTCTTTTTGACTTCCGGGGCCCAGCTGCTCTTTGGCGCGGATTTCCGGCAGATGCCGACGCCCTTCGACGGAACCGTCCGGTTCCTGGGGCTGGGGGTGACCGAGCAGCGGCTGGTCATCATCCTCGCCTCCGTGGTCCTCATGGCCGGCCTGTACCTCTTTCTCAAGAGGACCGTTCCCGGCCAGACCATCGAGGCCATAGAGCAGGACAAGGTCGGGGCCATGCTCGTGGGCATCAGCGTAAGCCGGGTCTCGATGATGACGTTCGCGATCTCCGCGGCGCTGGCGGCGGTGGCGGCGGCGCTCATAGCGCCGATCAACCTGGTCTACCCGACGATGGGCGACATCCTGAACCTTAAGGCCTTCGCCATCGTCGTCCTCGGGGGCATGGGTAGTGTCCCGGGGGCAATCGTCGGGGGCTTCGCGCTGGCGCTCGCCGAGACTTTCGGCGCCACGTACGTCTCTTCGGACTTCGGCGACCTCATAGGCTTTCTGTTCCTGGTGGTTGTGCTGGCCGTGCGTCCGGCAGGATTGTTCGCTAGGGGGACGTGAGGGTGCCCGCGAGATACGGAAAAGCAGCCGCGTTGGGAGGGTTGTTGCTGCTGGCGATACTGCTGCCCGTATTCATGCGCAACCAGTACTTTCTCGGGGTAATAACGCTCTCCTGCATCTGGGCGATCTCGGTCTACGGCATGAACGTGCTGCTGGGGTATACGGGCCAGCTGTCGCTGGCCCAGGCCGGTTTCTTCGGAGTCGGGGCCTATACGGTCGGCATACTGACCGTCAACTACGAGACCTCCTTCTGGGCGGCGCTGCTCGGGGCGCTTGTTCTGACTGTGGCGCTGGGGTACGTGGTCGGGCTCTTCGCGCTGCGCACCCGCAACGAATACTTCGCCATCTTCACCCTGGGGGTGGGGATCGTCATTTTCTACGTGATCGAGAAGTGGGAGGGCGTAACCGGCGGGAGGCTGGGGCTCATCGGGGTGCCATACCCCGCGCCTCTGCAGGAGCTTCCGCACCTGTACTACCTCGTGCTGGCCTTCCTGGCGCTTACCATCTACATCGTGGCGAGCGTCGCCCGCTCGCTGGTGGGCCGCGGCTTCATGGCGATCCGCAACAGCGAGGAGCTTGCGGCGGC
>JADDKG010000400.1 GCA_020253895.1 Rubrobacter sp. | reverse complement strand
CCTGGCGGGCGGCGTGCGCGGGGAATTTGGGCGGGTGGGCCGTCTCCCGTGCGCTGGCCTTTCTAAACGTCGTCACCGGCAGCTGGGGGAGACCGGGCGGCACCAACCCCAACGGATGGAACAAGTGGCTGCCGCACTTCTGGGAGGAGGCGCCGCCGCAGAAGGCCTGGAACGAGCTCACTTATCCCAGAGAGTACCCGCTTGCGGCCAACGAGATGAGCTTCTTGTTGCCCCACTTCCTCATGGAAGGGCGGGGGCGTATAGAAGTGTACTTCAGCAGGGTTGTAAACCCCGTGTGGACCTATCCCGACGGCTTCTCCTGGATCGAGGCGCTCACCAACGAGGAGTACATCGGCTGCCACGTGGCCCTGACGCCGACCTGGAACGAGACGGCCTACTTTGCCGATTACGTGTTGCCTCTGGGCCACGGTCCCGAGCGCCACGACGTCATGAGCCAGGAGACCCACTCCGGCGTGTGGCTTTCTTTCCGCCAGCCGGTCTTGAGGGAGGTGGCGCGCAGGCGCGGGGAGAAGGTCCGCCACACCTACGAGGTAAACCCCGGCGAGGTGTGGGAGGACGACGAGTTCTGGATCGAGCTCTCGTGGAAGATAGACCCGGATGGCTCTCTGGGCATAAGGCGCCACTTTGAGAGCCCCTACGAGCCCGGCAAGAAGCTCACCACCGAGGACTATTACCGTTGGATCTTCGAGAACGCCGTCCCGGGGCTTCCGGAGAGAGCGGCGGAGGAGGGGCTCTCACCTCTGGAGTACATGCGCAGGTACGGGGCCTTCGAGGTCAAGAGTAGCGTCTACGAGCGCAACATGCGCGAGCTCTCCCGGGAAGAGCTAGAGGGCACGCGCGTCGAGCCCGACGGTACGGTCACGAACGAGAAGAGCCGCACCGAGGGATCCCTGCGCGCCAACCGCCTGATGCCCCATGTCGGGGTGATGGTGGGCGGAAAGGCCCGCGAGGGCTTCCCTACCCTGTCGGGGAAGCTCGAGATCTGGTCTCCCACTTTGGCTGCGTGGGGCTGGGAGGAATACGCCACCCCCACCTACATAAAGAGCCACGTTCATCCCGAGAACCTCAAGGAGGGTCAGCTCGTCCTCAACGCTACCTTCCGGCTGCCCACGCTCATCCACACCAGAAGCGGCAACTCCAAGTGGCTGAACGAGATCTCCAACAAGAACCCCCTGTGGATCAACCCCGACGACGCCGAGCCTCGCGGCATCCAAACCGGTGACCTGGTGCGTGTCGTCACGGAGATCGGCTACTCCGTGAACCACGCCTGGGTAACAGAGAGCATCGCGCCGGGTGTGGTGGCCTGCTCGCACCATCTGGGGCGCTGGAGGAGAAGGCAGGACGCCGCGGATCGCTGGAGCAACGCCCTCGTGGACATAACCCGTGACGAAAACGGCGGCTGGAGGCTCAGGCAGATAGAGGGGCCGGGTCCTTATGACAGCCCGGACCCAGATACCAGGCGCATCTTCTGGGGTGACGGCGGGGTGCACCAGAACCTCACCTTCCCGGTCCATCCCGACCCCATAAGCGGTATGCACTGCTGGCATCAGGCGGTCTACGTGGAGAAGGCCCACCCGGGCGACCGCTACGGTGACGTCTACGTGGATACCAACAAGAGCTTGGAGGTCTACCGCCGGTGGCTCGCGATGACCCGGCCGGGGCCGCTAAAGAACGGCCTCAGGCGGCCGCCGGTCTTCGACAGGCCCTACCGGCCGGACGAGGAGTGCTTCTACGTGAGGAGATAGGGGCAAACTAGCCGTGGAGAGGGGAGCCATCCGGGAGAGGCGCCGGTGACGCCGCTGGAGAGGCTGGTTCCGGCGTACGGGTGGTTGAGGGCCTACAGGCGGGAGGACCTTTCGAGGGACCTCACGGCGGCGGTGGTGATCACGGCCATGCTGGTCCCGCAGGGGATGGCCTACGCTCTGCTTGCCGGGCTTCCGGCAAGCTACGGTCTCTATGCCTCGACCGTCCCGGCGATAGTCTACGCGCTCTTTGGCACCTCCCGACACATGCCGGTCGGGCCTCCGGCGCTCATGGCGCTTCTCACCTTCAGCTCGGTCTCGGCGCTGGCAGAGCCCGGAACCCCCAGGTACATCTCGCTCGCGCTGCTCCTGGCGCTCATGGTGGGGCTGCTGCAGTTCGCCATAGGGGTGTTGCGGATGGGCTTTGTCGCCAACTTCATCTCCCATCCGGTGCTGAGGGGCTTTATCTACGCCTCGGCGGTCGTGATCTCGCTGAGCCAGGTGGAGCACTTCCTGGGCGTGCCGGTCTCGGGACAGCACTCCACCATCGGCATCGTGCTGGAGCACGCCCGGAGCCTCGATGAGGCTAACCCGTGGACGCTCGCCGTCGGTCTTTGCAGCCTCGCCGCGCTCTTGGGGCTGGGGAGGCTTTTCCCCCGCGTCCCTGCGGCGCTGTTGGTCGTCTCCGCGGCCACGCTCGCCGTGTACCTGCTGCGGCTCGATGAGCGGGGCGTGGATATAGTGGGGGAGGTCCCCGGGGGGCTCCCGGGGCTCTCCCTGCCCGCCCTCGATCCAGCGGCGGCAAGGGACCTGTTGGTGCCCGCCGTGGTCGTGGCCTTCGTAGGGTTCATCGAGTCCATCTCGGTCGCCAAGGCCATAGCCGCCAGGGAGAAGTACAAGATCGACTCGAACCAGGAGCTGCGGGCGCTGGGGCTGGCCAACGCCTCGGCCGCGTTCTTCTCGGGTTTCCCGGTCGCCGGTTCCTTCTCCCGGACCGCCGTGCAGTACCAGTCCGGGGGACGGACGCAGCTGGCCTCGATCGCCACCGCTCTGCTGGTGGTTCTGGTCTTGCTGTTTCTTACGCCGCTCTTCTACTACCTGCCGAGTGCGGCCCTGGCCGCTGTGATCCTGGTGGCCGTCTACCGGCTGCTCGACCTGGAGGAGGCGTGGAGGGTCTTCAGGATCAGCCCGGTGGATGGCCTCGCGCTCCTGATCACCTTCCTCGCGACGTTGTTCGTGGGGGTGGAGCAGGGGATCCTGATCGGGGTGCTCTTCACGCTGCTGGCCTTCATCAGGCGCACCGCCTACCCGCGTATCGCCGAGCTCGGCTACGTCGAGGAGAAGGATGCTTTCCTGGGACTGGAGAGCTTCCCCCGGGCGAAAACCATCCCCGGGGCCCTCGTCGTCCGCTTCGACGCCCGGCTGTACTTCGCCAACGTGCCCTTCCTGGAGGAGTGGTTGCTGAAGAGGGTCGCCGAAAGGCCGGATCTGAGGTGGATCTTTATAGACTGCCGCGGGGTGAACGACATCGACGTGACCGCCATAGAAGGACTTGAGGATCTGGTCTCCGGCTACAGGTCCCGCGGGATCGAGATCATATTCACGCACATGAAGCTGCCGGTGCGCGAGCAGCTCGAGAAGGCTGGCTGGGATGAGAGGTTCGGCGGTGGGGATCACCTCTACCACTACCAGACCACCAGGGAGGCGGTACGAGCCGTCGGCCTGCCGGTCGGTGGCGAGACTCCGGAGCCGGAGCGCCGGGTGCCGGGGCGCTCCGTTCCTGAACAGGAACAATCTGGCTGAGGGATAATCGGTGAGTCCTCGAACCGGGGGTGCAGTGAGGGATGAAATTCTTCGGTAACGGTGGCCCGACCGGAGCCTACCGTCCCAGCAGAGACGCCGAGGTGCGGGAGCATCTGGCCAACGAGAGGACCCTGCTCGCGTGGGTGCGGACGGGCGTCGGCCTGATCTCCGTCGGCTTCGTGGTCGAGAGAGCCGGTGCGCTGGCTCCGCGACCCCCGGCGGCCGGGAGACGGTGCCGGCCTCAGAGCTCTTTGGCCTCGCGCTGGTCGCCCTGGGGTGTCTCACGCTCGTCGTG
>JADDKG010000399.1 GCA_020253895.1 Rubrobacter sp. | reverse complement strand
TGATACGTCTGAAGCCACACGATCCAGTCAACGCCTTTAAGGAAGTGCAAGAAGCCAGGAAATGGGGACCAAATACATGGGAAGGCTACGTGGGCTACGGGCTCGTAGACAGGAAGTTGCGTCCTCACAGACAGTACATCAAGCCCGGCCTCACCTTCAGCCTGCTCGTCTCGTCAAGAGATCGCCAAGATCTGGAAGAAATGGAAGCTCCGCTGAGATCTCTAGGCCTCCTTGGGGGTCTTGGAGGAAGATCTCGCAAGAGCTGGGGTAGCTTGACTGTGATCGATCTAAAAGGCTTAGCAGAATGGCGGCCTCCGGAAAATGTCCGGGAACTCGAAGACGAACTAAGAAATCTGCTCGAATCGGAACGTCAGCCCGGTCCCTATACTGGCATTAATCTCGAGGCTTCATTTACCATCGGTAAGATATGCCGCGACGCCGCGGCTGCGCAGAGATCCCTGGCCCAAGCTTACCGGGACTTTCTAAAAACTCTGGGCGGCAGAGAGAAGAAGCTGCGTGAAGCCTTCGGGTTGCCTCGACAGCTACGTATGAGAGGGAACCACTACAAGAATGCTAATGAGCGCCGGGCGAGCCCTGTTTTTCTGCACATACATGAGTTCCCCGATGGAAGGGCTGCACCAGTCGTTGCGTTGATCCCCGGACAATTCCTACCTCATCAGCCTTCTCCAAGTGGGGGCTGGCAAGAAGCGCAAAATTTTCTGAATGAGGTGCGCTCATGAAGGTTCTCCACTTCACCCTCGGCCCGGTGCAGGGGTTCGTCGCCCAGGCGCGGCGCACGCGGGACCTCTGGAGCGGCTCCTTCCTCCTCTCCTACCTCTCCGGGCAGGCGATGCGCGCGGTGCTCGAAGCTGGTGGCGAGGTGGTCTTCCCTGAGGTCGGCACCCGGGAAGAGCCTAAAGACCCGCTTCTCGCCGCGATCCTGAACCCGCCGTCTGGAAGCCGGGGGCCGGAGATCGGCTCGCTCCCCAACCGCTTCAAGGCAGAGGTGCCGGATGGCTTCGAACCGGAGAGCTGCAGAAGGGCGATTCTCCGCAGGTGGATGAGGATCGCGGACGAGGTATGGAGACGCTACGTCGAGCCGGTGGCGGAGCATGGCAACGGCACGAAGGAGATCTGGGACCGGCAGGTAAAAGGTTTCTGGGAGATGAGCTGGGTGTTAGGGGAAGACCCCGGCGACCGCAGCGACCAGCGCTGGCTCGACCTTCGCAAGAACTGGCGCACCTACCAGCCCCCCGTGGAACCGGGAGACAAGTGCGCCCTGATGGGGAGCTGGCAGGAGCTCTCGGGGTACGTCGGGGCAAAGGAGGGTCAAAGCCAGAAGGAGTTCTGGGATAAGATCCGCGAGAGGAGCAGCGAGCTCAACCTCGGCGAGCACGAGCGGCTTTGCGCCATCGCTCTTATCAAGCGACTGTTTCCGGAGGTCGCAGGGGAGGCCATCGGCTGGAGGCTCGATGCGACGACCTGGCCCTCGACGCCGTACATGGCGGCGGTGCCCTGGATCGAGGAAGTCTACAAAAACCCGAAGGCCAAAGAAGCGGCCGAAAAATACCTGGTCATGATCGAGGAGTACCGGCTGAACCGGGTCTTCGGCGAGTACGGCACCAAGCTCCCCTGCCTCAGAAACGCCGGCAGGTTCGCCAAGCTCGACGGCAACCTCTTCCACACCACGGCGCTGGAGAATGAACGGGCCACGCAGGATCTCCTACAGGGTCTCCCACAGGAGAGGCTCAAAACGCTTCTCGAGGGCTTGAGAGAGATAAACAGTGAGGTTGGACACCCCGCCTCTCCATTCTACGCTCTCCTCCTGATGGACGGGGACAGGCTCGGGGGCCTGCTGCAGAACAAAGACCTCGACCCCGGCGACATATCCCGGGCGCTGGCCCTCTTTACAGAAGGGGTAGACAAGATCGTCGGCGAGCACTGCGGCAGGACGGTCTACGCCGGGGGCGACGACGTGCTCGCGCTCCTGCCGCTCGACCGGGCCCTGGACGCTGCTGCGGAGCTTAGATCCCGCTTCCTCGATTCCTTCGACGAGGTGCTCGGTGAACGGAGGCCAAAGGGCGAGGACGGCGGGCCGCTGCGCACCACGATCTCCGCCGGGCTCGTCTTCGCCAACTACCGCACCACCCTGCGCTCGGTGATGCGGGAGGCGCACCGGCTGCTCGACGAGGTCGCCAAGGAGAAGAACGGTCGCGACAGCCTCGCGGTCAGCGTCCTCACCGGCAGCGGACGCACCGTGGAGTGGGTCTCCGGCTGGGATAGCGGGGAAGAGAAGACAATAACGAGTTACCTGCAGGAGCTCAGCTCCTCCTTCGACGAGCAGTTCGCGAGCAGGTTCTTCTACAACGTGCGCGAGCGCTTCGGGGTGCTCACCGGGGAGGGAGAGAACGGTCACAGGCTCATTGAAGGCCTCAACGCGAAGCAGTTGCTCGTCGCCGAGTACCTGAAGAGCGGGGAGGACGGCGCAAGAAAAGAAGAAGATGCAGAGGAAATCATAGAGAGACTCCTGCAAGTCTGCCGCGAGCGCAAGGGGGGTGAGCCCGCCGATGAAGGAACGCTCAACGTCGCCGGGGCGCTCTTGGTGCGCTTTCTGGCGACCAAGGGGAGGGGGGTGGAGAGATGAAACACTACCTGCTCGAGCCTCTGGACACGCTCTTCTTCGGAGACGGTAGCCCGTTCAACGCCGGCGAGACGGGCCAGATGGAGGTCCTGGGCACCTTCCCTCCCTCCCCGACCACCGTTGTCGGCGCGCTCCGGGCCGCCTTCGCCCGCGAGCTCGGATGGCCCAGAAATGGCTGGAATCAGCGGATCGTCGAGGCGCTCGGCGACGGCCGGGATCTCGGGCCCCTGCGTTTCTCGGGACCATATGTGGTGAAGGACGGGGATGTACTCTTCCCGGCACCGCTGCACCTGCTGCGCTCCAAGCAGAGCGAGCTGGAGGGAAAGGTCCATTTCACGTTTCTGAAGCCTGGTGGGAATGCTTTTAGCACGGATATAGGGGAGGCGCGCCTGCCCGAGGCTGAGGCGAAGCGCGACGATTCCGGCAGAGAGATCACGGGCTTCAAACCCCTCGGTGACGCCTACCTCACCCGCGAGGGCATGGAGAAGGCGCTGCGGGGAGAGCCGCCCGGTCCGGATGAGGTGCTCGATGGAGCCACGCTCTGGGGCGGCGAGCCCCGCGTAGGGATAAGGCGCCACCCGGAGAAGCGCACCACCGAGGAGGACGCCCTCTACCAGATCACCCACGTGCGGCCGAAGAAGGGTGTCGCGCTCGCTATGGGCGTCGATGGCTACGACGGAGAGGCGCCCGGCCTGCTCACGCTGGGCGGGGAGAGCAGGATGGCCGGGCTAAAATCGGCCAGCTCCTTCGCCTTCCCCAAAGCCCCGGCACTAGAGCCGGAAGGCGGAACGCTGCGCTACACCGCAACGCTTATCACACCCGCCCGGCTTCGGGAAGAAGGCTGGAGAAAGCCCTGCGGGGAGCTTCCGGGACTACCCGGCAAAGTAGTCTCGGCGTGCGCGGGCAAACCCCTCATGATCGGGGGCTGGGATACGGAGAAGAAAGAGCCGCTCGCCCTCGAGCCGCACCTGCCGCCGGGCAGCACGTGGTTCATGGAGGTTTCTGCAGACAAGGCAGAGAAAGTGCGCAAGATGCACGCCGGGCACATCGGCGAGCGGCAGGAATGGGGTTACGGACAGATCCTGATAGGAGCGTGGAGATGAGAGCAAGAGTCGTGGGCATGCTGGCCGAGACCTTCGTTCACCCGGGCACGGGGCAAACCACCGGCGCGATAGACCTCCCGGTGGCGCGCGAAGCGGCGACCGACTACCCGTTCATCGCGGGTTCGAGCCTCAAGGGTGCTCTGCTTGACGACTACAGGCAGCGCAACGCCGAAGAGAAAGAGCGCATCTTCGGGAAGCAGGACAATGCGGGCGACCTCCTCGTCTCCGACGCCCGGTTGCTCCTTCTTCCGGTGCGCAGCCTCACGAGCGCCTACAAGTGGGTCACCTGCCCGCACCTTCTGGAACGCCTGCAGCGCGACCTGAAGCGCTCGGGGCAGGAGGATGCCGGCTTCGAGATTCCTCCGGTAGAGCCGAAGAAAGCCCTCACCGGCGGGAACGGCAGGCTCTTCCTCGAGGAGCGAAGCTTTGAGATCAGCGGCAGGGTGCCGGAAGACGTGGTGCAGGCAGCCGGCTCCCTCATCCCGCACGGGGAGGCCAGAGGGCGCCTCGCAGAGCAGCTTGCTATCCTGCACGATGACGACTTCGGGTGGTTCGCCCGCTACGGGCTCGCCGTACAGGCGCGTAACGTGCTTGACGAGAACAAGAAGAGCAAGAACCTCTGGTACGAGGAGACCCTCCCGCCCGATACCCTGATGTACGCGGTGCTTGCGGAGAGGAAAGGCAACCGGACGCTTGATAGCGTGAAGGAGAACATCGGGGAGTACCTGCAGGTCGGGGGGAACGAAACGGTCGGGCAGGGCTGGTTCGCGCTCAGGTGGAGGGACTGATGGCAGAGCAGAGGACGCTCGAGCAGCGCCGGGCGGCGGACGCGCTCGCCAAGATAGAGAGGCTGCGAGAGGCGGGAAGGGATAAGTACGGCAACTACAAGAGCTACGTCAGCTCGCTTCCGGCGGCCATCCTGGCCAACGGGCTCGGGCAGGCCGTCGCCACCGTGAAATCCCGCAAGGACCGCAGGGGATACCCCGAGCTCTACGAACATCTCTCCGGATGGCTCTGCGGCGGCGACGCGGAGAGCCCGTATCCACCGGGAAAGGGTCTCCTCGAAAGCATTACGGAGCACTCCCAGGACGACTATCTCCGCGCGCAGGCCGAGGCTCTCGCCTACCTCACCTGGCTCAAGAAGTTCGCCGACGCCTTTCTCGAGGGCGAGAAGGGGGAAGAGTGATGCGTTTTCTCTACAGGGAAGCTCAAGGCGAGGTGGATTGGGAGGTCGGCAATACCGGACTCTGGTACGACAAGTTCTTCGACCGCTGGCAAGAAAACGCCACGATAAAGGACGGCGATAAGCTCTCCTGGATAAAGAAGACGGCCGAAGAGCCGCGCGGCTGCGAAAAACTGCTGAAGCAGGCCGAGGCGCGCCTGGTCCGGATGGTGGAGAGCGCGGGCGGGCAGGTGCTCCACTACAGGCTGGAGTCAGACTTCGTGACCGGGCTCGGGCGGCAGCACCCGGTCGAGAACGGCTTCGCCTGGCACCACACCCTCGGCGTACCCTACCTGCCGGGCTCCTCGGTCAAAGGCGTCGTGCGTGCGTGGGCCGAGCAGTGGGATGAGACGGAGAAGTCCCAGCTCAAGCATGTCTTCGGGAGCGAGTGCAAGAAGGACAAGGACTTCCGGGCCGGCTCCGTGGTCTTCCTCGACGCCCTCCCCACGGCCCCGGTGCGGCTCAAAGCGGACATCATGACACCGCACTACGCGCCGTACTACAGGGGAGAAGCGCCGCCCGCCGACTGGCACAGCCCGAACCCCATCCCCTTCCTCGTCGTAGAAGCGGGGACGAGCTTCGTCTTCGGCATCCTGCCGCGGCGCTCCGAGCATCAAGAGGACTGCCAAACCGCCAAAAGATGGATCGAGGCTGCTCTGGAGTGGATCGGCGCGGGAGCAAAGACTGCCGTCGGCTACGGCAGGTTCGCCGAGGACGCGGAAGCCAGAAGGAGTTTTGAGAAAGCACGCATACAGGAGCGCGCCAGAAAGCAGAGGCGCGAGGAAGAAGAGCGCCGCCGGCGCGAGATAGAGGAGCAGACGCGTGACAAGTCCGAGCTGTATGGGGAGCTCTACAAGGCCAGCATAGAGGGTAACTGGCGGCAGGACAAAGACGCCTTCAGCCAGCAGGGCGTCATCGATGGCTGGATGGAGCGGCTGGAGTCGAGCCCCGAGCGGGATGCCATAGAGCTATTCGACGAGCTCATGCGCCAGCACTACGGTGACGTGCTAAAGAATCCGGATGCCACCAAGGGCAAAAAGGGCAAACCGAAGCACAAGCCCCGGCAACGGGAGCTGGCCAAGAGGTGGCTCAGGATAAGGGAGGAGCACGGAGGTGCCTGAGAGACAGAGCAGGCTCATACTCACCACCTGCGGCACGAGCCTGCTCACCAATGGTGTGGATCAGGAAACGAGATCTCGCATCAACCGGCTCGCCAACCGCGGCGAGCAGGACACCTCCGGAGAGGAAAGAGGGCTGCTCGACCGGCACATAGAGGAGCGTCGCATGCTGCTCTCAGCCACGGATAACCTCGACGAGATCAGGCGCCTGAGCGCAGAGCTCAACGGCCTTATCACGTACCTCGGCGGCAACCTTAGCCCTGCCCCGGGACGGCCGGATGAGCACATACTGCTTACCAGCGACACCTACCTCGGAGTTAGGGTCGGAGAGATTATGGGCGACTGGTTGAGGGACCGGGGTTTCTCCGTCCGGACATGGACCCCTGAGAGGCTCACGACAAGCGACCGCGATGGTTTCCGCCACGCCATGGCAGAACTGGTCCGGTGCTGCGAAGATCAGCTCCCCGGCTACAAGGCGGGCGGCTACCACATCGCCTTCAACCTGACGGGCGGTTTCAAGAGCATCCAGGGGTTCATGCAGACGCTCGGGATGTTCTACGCGGACGAGATGTTCTACATCTTCGAGACGGGCAAGTCGCTCATTACCATCCCCCGCCTCCCGGTTAGGCTGGAGGCCGAGGATGTGATCCGCGAGAACGAGAAGTGCATCCGCCGGCTGGGACTGGAAGAGACGCTGCCGCTCCGGGAGTGCCGGGGCATCCCGGAGACTCTGCTGTTCGACGACGGACACGATGCCATGCTCTCGGAGTGGGGACAGCTCATATGGCAGAAGAGCAAGCACGAGCTTTATTCGAAGGAGCTGCTCGATCCCCTACCGGGGCTCAGGTACGGCTCCGCTTTTCCCAAGAAGGTGCGGCAGCTCAACCTCTCCCCGGACCGGCTCGCCACGCTCAACGAGCGCCTCGACCAGCTGAGCCTCACGGTCCGCGGTAAGCGGGAGAACCTCAGGAGCCTGGATCTCAAACCCCTAAAGGGCGACCCTAGACCTCCCTCCACCCACGAGTGCGACGTGTGGTCGGACGATGAGCGGCGCCTGTTCGGCCACTACGAAGACGGGGTCTTCGTCCTTGACGATATAGAACGGGGCCTCCACTGAGGGTCGAAGATGAAAAAGCCGGTCTACATCTTCAACGCCGGGGAGCTGCAGAGGCAGCAGACTCGGGTTTGACAGTTGACGGCCCTGCTCGGTGCCACGCCGCCCCAAGAACCCGCATGAATCAAGGGGTTTCCATGGGGCGGCGGTTCTTTTGGGCCAAAAGTGTAGTGCCACG
>JADDKG010000040.1 GCA_020253895.1 Rubrobacter sp. | reverse complement strand
TCGAGGGCCAGGACGGGATAGACTGGCCGCGCTGGAAGCGGATCGTGCGGACCGTGGAGGACTGCGGCTATGCCGGGCTCTTCCGCTCGGACCACTTCACGAACCCCTCCGGCCCCGTGAAGGACGCCCTGGAGCTGTGGATCTCGCTCGCGTGGCTCGCGGAGAACACGGAGCGCATAGAGTTCGGGCCGCTGGTAACGCCGGTCTCGTTCCGCCACCCGGTGATCACCGCCTGGCAGGCCGCCGCCGTGGACGGGCTGGCCGGGGGGAGGCTGCGGCTGGGGATGGGGGCGGGCTGGCAGGAGCGGGAGCACGAGGCCTTCGGCTTCGACCTGCTGGATACGGATCGCCGGTTCGCTCGCCTCGAGGAGGGTCTGGAGGTCGTCACCCGCCTCTTGCGCAGCGAGGAGCCGGTCTCGTTCGAGGGCGAGTTCTACCGGCTGCGGGGGGCCGTTCTCCTGCCCCGTCCGCCGCGGCCCGGCGGCATCCCGATAGTCATCGGGGGCAACGGGGTGCGCCGGACGCTCCCGCTCGCCGCCCGCTACGCCGACGAGTGGAACGGCCTCTTTCTGGGCCCGGAGGGCTTTGCCGAACTAAGCGCGCGCCTGGACGAACTGGTGAAGGAGGCTGGTCGGAAGCCGGAGGAGGTCCGCCGGACGCTCATGGTGCGCGCCGTCTTCGGGCGTACGGAGGGCCGGGTGCGGGAGAAGCTGGGGGGCACCCCCCGAGAGGAGCTTGAGGCGCAGGGCGCCATCGTGGGGACCGCAGGGGAGTTCGTCGAGCGGCTCGGCGCTCTCGGGGAGGCGGGCGTGCAGCGGGTGATGCTGCAGTGGCTGGAGACGGATGACCTGGGGGGACTGGAGGAGATGGCCTCTGAGGTGCTGCCCCGGCTGTAGCCCCTAGCGGGACCACTGAGTCTTGGGGCGCTCCTGCTTCTCGCCGTCCACCTCCAGGTCCACCCGCTCGTTGAAGAAGCAGAGGAGCCCTCCCACCCTCTGGGCGTCCCGGCGCGGCTCCGGGTAGCTCCAGACGACGTCCTCCACCGTCTCTCCTCCGACCCTGACCGACCAGTAGGAGGCCACCCCCTTGTACGGGCAGACCGAGGAGGACTCGCTCTTGACGAGCAGATCCTCGCGCACGTCCTCGCGCGGGATGTAGTAGCGCGGGGGCAGGCCGGTCTCGAAGAGGATCACCGGCCGCCTCGTTTCGGCGACCGTCTCGCCGCCGATGCTCACCTTCACGTGCCGGGAGCTCGGGAGGGCGTCTATCCGGTGGTAGGGGTCTTTGGGGTGGACGTCCACCTCCTCGTCCTCCTCGAACCAGCGGTCCATCCGGTCCCAGTAGAAGGAGATGTAGCCGCCCAGGGGCGGAGCATCCTCCAGCGGCTCGGGGTAGGCCCAGGCGGCGTTCTCCGCGGTCCTGCCGCCGGCCCGGACCGTCCAGTAGACCGCCTCGCCCTTGAAGGGGCAGCGGGTGGTGTGGTCCGTCCTCTCCAGAAGCTCCATCCGGACGTCCTCCTCGGGGAAGTAGTAGACCGGGAGGAGGCCCGTCTCGTGCAGCAGCTTCATCCGGCGGCTGTCGGCCACCGTCTCGCCGCCAAGCTCGACCCGCACCCGCTTGGGGGAGTCTTCGAAGTACAGTACGTGTCCGCGGGGAGCCTTCACCTCGAAGTTGAACGTCCCGCCCTGCGGCCCGAAGGGGCCGGTGCCTATGGTCAGCGACATCTCGCCTCCTCTCGCCTGTTCCCGGCAGGGAAGAATGTAGCATCTCTTCAGCCGTGGAACCTTCCGGGGCCGCGGCGCGTAGGTACAGGGTGCCCTGTTCCCCAGAAGGAGGCCTGCGAGGGATGGCGACGAAAGACGGGCTGCACCGGCTGGAGCTGAACCTGCACCCCAACGAGGCCTCGGGCCTGCTCACCATCGAGGAGGACGGGCTGCTCCGCCCCCGGGGGTGGGACCTCGGCTTCTGGGCGGTGCTGGATGAGGGGGAGATCCAGGACTGCATCGCCGTCATCGGGCACCGGGAGGGGGCGGAGCCCGGGGAGGGCTGGGAGATAGAGCGCCTGCGGGCCACCCCGGCGGGCGGACGCCCGAGGAAGACGGGGGACGCCGAGGCGATCACCCGCCACGACGGCTTCGTCTACGCCTTCGGCTCCCACTTCGGCCGGAAGGACGGGCCGCTCCAGCCCAAGCGGGGCTTCGTGGCCTGCTTCCGGGAGGAAGCGGTGGACCCTTCGGACTTCTCGGTCGGGCTGGAGGTCTACCGGGAGAGCTTCCGGCTGCACCGGCTCATCAACGACGCCCTGAAGGAGGGCGGGCCGGAGCTGGTGCCGCTCCGGGAGGCCACCCGCCGGGCCTTTGTGGAGGCCACCGTACGCCGGGGCCGGGAGGAGGGGAAGGCCTGGAGCGGGATGGTGCGGGAGGACGACTACCCCCTGAACCTCGAGGGGGCGGCCTTCCGGGAGGACGGGTCGCTGCTTCTGGGGCTCCGCTTCCCGACCTCCGCCGACGGAAGGCCCGTGCTGGTCGAGCTGGAGGGAGCGGAGCGCCTCTTCGAGGGAGGGCTCCCGGAGGTCCGGGGCTTCTGGGTGGTTGGCGCCGTGGGCCGGGGCGGGGGGATGGCGGGGGTGCGCGACCTCGCCCTGACCCGGGGACCGGAGGGAGAGGAGCTGCACCTCGTCACCGGGAACATAGACAGCCGGGAGGGAAGGAGCGTCCTCGTCCGGGACTACCCGGAGGGGAAGGATACCGTGGCCACCCACTTCCGCTGCGCCCTGCCACCCGGGGAGCACTCCGGGTCTCTCGCGGCGCGCTTTGTCCGGGAGTTTCCGGGGCTGCCGCGGGTGGAGGGGATCGCCATATCCGGCGACCGGTTCTTCTACGTGACCGACGAGGACGAGGGGGTCCACCTGAGGCTCACCCGGCTTCTGGCGGAGTAGGCCGCGGTGGGGGGTTCTCCGGTTGGGCGTCGGAGGCGGGCAGCGGACGGGTGGCAAGGCGGTATCCCGCAGGGCCCTGCTTCTCCTGCTCCTTCTGGCCGGTCTGGTCCTCCTCGTTCTCTTCTGGCCGTGGGTTGCGGCCCAGGCCCGAGCCGTGGTAGTGCTCTCCGCGGTCCTCCGGCCGCCGGTGCTCTGGCCGGCGGCCGCGGCGCTCACCCCCGAACCCGCCGTCTCCGACCGCGAGGTGGCGGGGGTGCCCACGCTGGTGGCCCGGCCGGAGGGGGAGGGCCCGGCGCTGGTCTTCGTGAACGGGGCGGTTCCCCCGGGCCGCCACGAGCCCAACGTCCAGCGGCTCGCCCGGGGGCTCGCCAGGGCCGGGTACGAGGTCTACGTGCCGGACGTGCCGGGGCTGAGGAGCGGTGAGATCTCACCCTCCACCGTGGAGGCGACGGTGGAGGTGGCCCGCCGGGCCGCGAGGGGCTCGGAGAGCGGGCGGGTCGGGCTGGTGGGGGTCTCGGTTGGGGCTTCGATCGCGCTGCTCGCCGCCGAGGACCCGGAGCTGAACCGGCGGGTCTCGGTAGTCTCCGGGATCGCACCGTACACCGATCTCAAGACCGTGCTGCGGCTGGCCACCACCGGGACCTACCTGCGCGGCGGCGAGCCGGTGCGCTACAGGACGCCCCCCTACCTGCGGCTGGTGGTCGCCCGCTCGCTGGTCTCCATGCTCCCTCCCGGGGAGGACCGGAGGGCCCTGATGCGCCGCCTGCCCTCCCTCGAGAGCTACTACCCGCCACGGCTGGTGGACGAAGACCCGTTGGCACGGCTGCGTGCCTTTGTCGCCGCGCGCGGCGAGGGGCTCGGTCCCGCGGCGGAGAGCGCGGCCCGGCTCCTCGTCAACCAGAACCCGGAGCGCTTCGACGAGCTCTTCGCCGACCTCCCGCCACGTCTGGAGCGGCTGGTCGGGGAGCTCTCGCCGCTCGCCCACGCCGATAGGCTCCGGGCCCCGGTGTACATAGCATCGGCCCCACGCGACAAGTACTTCCCGCTCTCCGAGTCGATCCGGCTGGCCGAGGCCTCGCCGCGGGTGAGCCTGACGGTCACCCGGGCGCTCACCCACGCCATCCCCCATCCCTCGCCGGACGACCTCCGGGCCTTCGCCCGGCTGGACGCCTTCGTGGTCCGGTCGCTGCGGGCCTCAGCCGAGGGAGCGCAACAGGGCGGGCAGCAGGATGCCGGGCCTGAGCAGGGAGCGCGGGGGGACGAGCAGGTTCTTCACCTCCAGCAGCGTCCGGGCCGTTCCCTCGTCCTCGGTCGCCAGGCGCAGCACCTCCTCCGAGACCCGGTGGACGAGCCGGCGGGCCGGGCCCAGCTCCTTGACGCTGGAGGCCGCCGCCCACTGGGCGTCGCTTGAGGCGCTGATCCTCCAGGCCGGCGCCACCGCCCGCGCCTGGCGCCGGTGGAAACGCCTCCCCAGGCGGCGGGTGCCGCCCTCCTGCAGCGACCCCGCGAGCGCCCGCGCGGCGAGTGCCGCCGCGGTCATCCCGGTCCCGTAGGAGGGGTTGAGGGTGCAGAAGGCGTCGCCGGCAACCAGGAAGCCCTCCGGCAGGTGGGCCCGCTCGTAGTGCCTGCGGCGGTTGGCGGTACGCCGGTAGCCGTAGACCGGGGAGATCGGCTCCGCCTCCGCTATGGCGCGGTGGAGGATCGGGCTCGGCAGGCTGCGGGCGAAGCGCTCGAAGCCCTCAGGGTCGGTGGGCGGGTAGTCCCCCGCTATGCCCAGCAGGACAACCGTCCAGCGCCCGCCCTCGACCTCCCGCAGCGAGCCGCCGCGCGGGTTGTGGGGCCAGCCGGGGAGGACCGCCAGGCTCCTCCAGTCCTCGGAGAAGCCCTCCGGCACCCTGTACCAGCGGGTGGCGTAGCCGAGCCGGGCGTCGACCACCGTCTCCGCGGGGGGCTCGTAGCCGAGGGCCGCGAGCCAGCGCGGGGCCCGGGAGCCCTGACCGCTCGCGTCCACCACCACCTCGGCTGCAAAGCGCTCGCCTCCCCCGCCGCCCCGCCGCCGCGCCTCCACGCCGCGGACGCGGCCGTCCTCCACGACAAGCCCCGTTACCTCGCGGCCCTCCACAAAGCGCACCCGGCCCTCCTCCAGCAGCCGGCGCCGGATCCTCCACTCCAGCAGGCTGCGGCTCACCGACCGCATGGTCACCCCCGAGCGGAAGCGGGGCAGAAGCCCGGTGGGTAGCGCGGTGACCGTGTCGAGGGCCTGGTCTATCTTCGGGCATCCCCCGGCGGCCAGCTCGGCGTCGAGGCCGGGGAAGAGCTCCTCCAGAAGCCCGCTGCCGCGGGTGGCGAGGCTGTGCAGGTGGCGGGCCTGGGGGACGCCCTTGCGCGGGACGGGACCCGCGGGAAGGGCGTCGCGCTCCAGCACCGTCACCCTCCCGAAGTGCCCGGCGAGCACCCGGGAAACCAGAAGACCGGCGATCCCCGCCCCGATGACCACCGCCTCGCCCGCTATGGATGTCTCCTTGCTGGCCATGATCCCTTCGGGATGAGATTCTATGGCCGGTTTCACGTCCGGCAGCGAAGAAAGACACTTTAATATGTAGGGTCCGGGATCTCCCGGGTGAGCGGGTTCTGGAGACGGAGAACGGAGTTTTACGAGCCGACGCTTTGAGTGCTAGATTGGATCTGACCCGCCGCGTGCTGTTTCTGCGCGCGATGCTCTCCAGCCCCCGGCAGGTCGGTGCTATCTGGCCGACCTCCCGCCGGGCGGTGCGCGGCCTGCTGGACATGGCGGACCTCGGGAGGGCGCGCACGGTGCTCGAGTTCGGGGTGGGGACCGGGGTGTACACCGCGGAGATCCTGGATCGGGTGGGGCCCGGGGCACGGGTGCTGGGCTTCGAGGTGGACGGCGGCATGTGCCGGGCGGTCTCCGCCCGGCTTGAGGACCCGCGGCTCACCCTGGTGAACGACTCGGCGGAGAACGCGGAGCGCTACCTAGACGGGGAGGCGGCGGACGTTATCGTGAGCAGCCTCCCCTTCACCACCTTGCCCGCCTCCACCCGGGAGGCCATCCTCGACCTCTCCTGCCGGGCGCTACATCCGGCGGGCTCCTTCCTCGTCCTCCAGTACTCCCCGGCGGTGCTCGGGCGGCTGGAGCGGCGCTTCGGGCGGGTGCGGCGCCGGCTGTGCCCGCTCAACCTCCCTCCCGCCTTCCTGTTCGCCTGCGAGGAACCGCGGCCTGGGGGCGGGGGATGACCCGGCGCAGCTGGGCCGCCGCCCGGGGTTACGTCCTCGGCGCGCTCCTGCCGGGCCTCGCCCTGCTTCTGGCCGGCAGGCGGTCCGGGTGGTGGCTCGTGGGGCTCGCCGGGGCGCTGCTCTTCTTCTTCCGGGACCCCGAGCGCCGGGCCGTCCGGCGGGGTGGTTTCGCGTATGCTGCGGCGGACGGCGTGATCTCGGGGGTGGAGCCCGCGGAGGATCCCTGGCTCGGGGGCCGGGCGGTGCGGATCGTAACCTTTCTCTCGCTCCACAACGTGCACGTCACGCGCAGCCCCCTCGCCGGGGAGGTCGCTTCGCTGGTGAAAGAAGACGGTGGGCACCTGCCGGCCTTTCTCGGCGGCGCCGGGCGGAACCTCGGCTACCGGGTGTGCCTGCAGGGTCCGGAGGGGCGGGCCGTCGTCGAGATGCGGGCCGGGATGGTCGCCCGCAGGATCACGCCGTGGGTCCGGAAGGGCGAGCGGGTGGAGGCCGGGCAGAGGCTGGGACTCATCCACCTTGGCTCCCGCACCGACGTGCTGCTCCCGGCGGCGGGGACAGAGGTGCTGGTGCGGCCGGGAGGGCGGGTGCGTGCCGGGCTCTCCCCGCTCGCCCGCAGGAGGGCCGGGCGGTGAACGGGATGCTCCGCCTGCCGTCGCTCGTCACCTGCGCCGGGCTGGTGTGCGGGTTCGCCGCGCTCGTGTTCGCCGCCCGCTACGAGTTCGGCCGGGCCGCGCTGCTGGTGGGGATAGCGGCCCTGCTGGACGCGCTGGACGGGACGCTCGCCCGCCGCGGCGGGGGCGACTGCGACTTCGGCACCAACCTGGACTCGCTGGCCGACCTGGTCTCCTTTGGGGTCGTGCCGGCTCTCGCCCTCTACCTGCAGACCCTGCACCAGCTCGGAGGGCTCGGGGTCGCGCCGTGTGCCGCGTTCGTGGTGTGCGGGGCGTTGCGGCTCGCCCGTTTTCCGCTGGTGAAAAACGACCGCTGCTTCGTGGGGTTGCCTATCCCCCCGGCCGGGGTGATCCTCGCCGCCCTCTGCGCCACCGGCCCGCCGCCGCTTCCGGCCGCCCTCGCCGCCGCCGGGCTCTCCGCGCTCATGGTCAGCAGGCTCCCCTTCCCCACGCTCGCCGGGCTGGCCGCGCTCGGGCGCGAAGGGGTCTCCCGCCTCGCCGGACGCCCGGACTGACGCGAAACTTTCTCCCGGAGACCCCTTGCGCTATGCCGGCGGCGTGTTAGAGTAGGCGGGCTGGTTTGGATTGATGGGCCGAGAGTGCTGCGGAGGCCGCCCACGACGAAAAGCCGGGCGGCCTCCGCGTATTTTTCGGTCCAGGACACAGAAAGGCGGGCGCTGGATATGGCCCAAGGCACGGTGAAGTGGTTCAGCGAGGAGAAGGGCTACGGCTTTATCTCCCCGGA
>JADDKG010000004.1 GCA_020253895.1 Rubrobacter sp. | reverse complement strand
TTGACCTATGGCACCGAGTCGAGTCCGGACGTGCGGGACATCATCGAGGAACTGGGCCACCTGGGGACCCTTCTCGGCACCGACATAGACCTGAACCAGACCGAGACCGGCTACTTCCTGCTGCTCGGCCAATCGTTGAGCAGGACGTTCATGCCGACCAGAACAAGCTACGAAGGAGAGGAGACCGCATGATCGCCCAAGATACACTGACTTCCCGGCGAGAGTTCCTTTTCTGCTATGACATCCGCATGGGCAACCCGAATGGCGACCCAGACGAGAACCGCCCGCGCATCCTGCCCGACGGCACCTATTACGTCACCGACGTAAGGCTCAAGCGTTTCATTCGCGACTTCCTCAAGACCCAGGGCCACGACATCCTCGTAGACAACATCGAGGGCCGGACCACGAACCTCACCGGACGCGTTGGTCATTATCTTCAGCAGAAAGGACAACCGGAAGCTAACGGGCAAGAACTGGTGAGGATCATCCTGGAGTCGTTTATCGATGCCCGGATGTTCGGCAGTACGCTGGCCTTCAAAAAGGGAGAAGAGAGAGAAGCAGGCGTCAAGCCTCGCGAATGGAAGCCGGAGCCTAAGACCCTTACCGGCGCAACCCAGATAGAGCAGGGCGAGGTGCTCCATCAGGCCCAGGAAGTAGACATCCGCGGGACGAGCATCTTCGCCAGCACCGAGGAACGCAGGCAGGGCACCTTTACCGAACACTTCGTACTTCGCTACGGACTCGTCGGCTTCAACGGCATCGCTAACGAGCACAGCGCCGCGAAGTCTCTTTTTACCGACGAGGATTACGCGAAGCTGCTGCGCGCCATGTGGAAGGGCGTGCGCTCAGCCGGCAACACCCGCACGAAGGCGGGCCAGGTGCCGCGGCTGCTGGTCAACGTCGTCTATAAGCCCGGTTCGGAGTTCCAGTTCGGTAGGCTGCTGGATTACGTGAGGCTCGAAGCCGCGGACGGCCAGAAGGCGCCCGAGTCGTGGAGCAGCCCGTTGGATTACGTGGTGGACCTCACCCTGCTGCGGGATCGTCTGGAAAAGTACGCGCACCACGTCGAGCGAGTGGAGTACGACAGGCATCCCGACCTGCAACTCACGTCCGAGGATGAGGATTTCCTCAAGGGCGCGGCCAGTTTCCAGGTAAAGTGCCTCGACTTCGACGGTTCGGGAGAAGATGGCCGGTAGCCCGGACATCAAACCGGCCGTCGTCTTCGAGTACAAGGGGCGGTTCGGGCACTTCTTGAGGGCCGAGGCGAGCGTCAGCGCCTTGAGTTACCCGGTGCCGCCCCGCACCGCGCTGCTCGGCATGATCGGGGCCGTGCTCGGGATGCCAAAGGACGTCCCGCAGGTCGAGCTGAAGGAAGCCTTGATAGCCGTGCTCGGGCGCATCCCGCAGACTCACTGGCATCGGGTGAAGCTCCGCAAGGACCCGCCGGCTCCGTTGCCCAGAAGGGTCAAGGCCGGGACTAAAGGTCAGAAGAACCCCAAGCCCGAGCAGGCGACCCTGATCAAGCAAGAGTGGCTGTTCAACCCCAGCTACACCGTAACGGCTTGCTTGCCCGAAGGGCACCACGACAAGTTCGTGAACCGCCTGAGGGAGCGTCGCTGGCACTACTCGCCCTGCATGGGTCTCAGTGAGATGCCCGCCCGGCTCGAGTTTGTGGCCGAAGGAACGGCCTCCGCTTTGCCAGCGGGCAGCGAGATCTACTGTTCGAGCGTTGCCAGGAGAGAGGGCGCCGCCCTGGACGGCCGCAGAACGCTCGAAGCTTCGAGCAACGGCGAACCCCTGGCGATACTGCCGCTCCGGATGCCCCGGGAGGTCACGGAAGATCGGGTCTTCACCCACGCAGAGTACCTGATCGAGCGATCCGGGCTCCCCATCCCGCTGCGCGCCGACGAAGCTTACGAGGTGCGCACCCCACGAGAAACCAAGACGGTGATCTTCCTGTGAAGAAGAGTACACACTCTCCGAGGAGGCCAAGCGCTGGTTCAAGATAAAGACGGTGATCTTCCTGTGAAGAAGAGTACACAGGAACTTCTATCCCACCCGGGCAAGCTCTTGTCCGAGCACATCGCCGAGGTGAGAGAGGCTGCGCAGGCAATACTTCGTCTGCACGCACCCGACCTTGCGCGCGATCAATTGGTCTCGGAAATCGTGAGCCTGCACGATCTTGGCAAGGCTAGCGCGGCCTTCCAGGAATATATCCGCGACCCGGAAGGCTACCGGGGCGAGCGCAACAAGAAGGCTCACACGCCTGTTGGATTCGCCATAACCCTATTGCTGGGAGAGTGCCTGGCACGCGACTCGTTCTGGACGTTGTGCGCAGCTGCGGCAGTACTTGGCCATCACTCGGGTTTCCCGAATGCCCACCGCCTCACCGATCACTTCCTGTTGAGCGACGAATGGGCCGAGATTATCGAGGAGCAGGCCGCGGAGATCCCGGCAAAGGAAATCTCCCAACTCACGGGCTTCCCGCTCGAAGGAATACTCGCTAATCGATCGCTCTGCGACGATGCCTACGGCGTAGCGGAGTCGCTGCTCGAGAACCTGCACGCAAAGGCGAGCACGGATCTTCCGGGAGCGGTCGCGGACCGATTAAAGATGCAGTTCGTGTTCAGCGTTTTGTTGGAGGCAGATAAGGCTTTTCTGGTGCTATCCGCTGATGGAAAAGCCGACTACAGAACCAACAGAAAGGAACACCTCCCTTCCACGCTGGTGGATGATTATCTGCGAAGCTCCGAGGCCTCACCGATCAATGCTCTGCGCTCCCGCGCTCGAGAAGAGGCCTTGACGAAGCTCCTCAAAAATCCACATCAGCGCTTGTGGACTCTGACTTTACCTACGGGTCTGGGCAAAACGTTAACGGCAGCGAGCCTGGCCCTGAGCTTACGTGAAGCCGCCGCATCAGAAGGTCAAGCAAGGCGCATCTTTGTAGTTCTGCCTTTCCTCTCAATCATAGACCAAACCGCGCAGACCTACAGCGAGCTACTCGAGCACCCTCCTCCGTCCACGCTAATGCAAAGCCATAGCCTCAGCGAACGCACCTATGACACTGAGAATGAGCGAGACGCCGAGTTCTTCCTCGATACCTGGAGCTCGGAGATCGTCATCACGACTTTCGACCAGTTTCTGCTCTCCCTGCTCGGCGACCGCGCCCGCCACCAGATGCGCTTTCATAACCTAGCGGACGCCGTGCTCATCTTCGATGAGGTGCAGACCCTGCCCACACAGCTGTGGGACCTGCTCAACCACGCGTTAAAGGGGTTGACGGAGCATCTGGGCAGCACCGCCATCCTCATGTCTGCCACGCAGCCCGGTTTCGTGACCGGGACCGGAAGCTTGATCGAGGACCCCACGTCCTACTACGGAGCTTTCGGCCGCTACCGACTCTTGCTTAAACACAAACGCTCTGCCACTCTAGAGGAGTTCTCTGAGAGTGTGCTCGCACGTCGGGTCGAGTTAGAAAAGGAACGCGTCTTGGTCACGCTGAACACCAGGGCCAGCGCCCGCGCCGTCCGGGACGCCCTGGCCGAGGAGTGGGTCGCGCCCGTCTATTTCCTCACCGCGGACATAACGCCGAAGGATAGGCTCGCGACCATAGAAAAGGTAAAGAGCTCGCGAGGACCATGCCTGGTGGTCTCTACGCAGGTCATAGAGGCCGGGGTGGACATAGACATGGGGCTGGTGATGAGAGACTTCGCACCGCTGGACAGCCTGATCCAGGTCGCCGGCCGTTGCAACCGAAACGGGATCGAACCCCGTAAAGATGTGGAGATATACCATCTGATCAACGACGCGCACCGCTCGTTCGCCGAGATAGTGTACACGGTAGGCCGCGGCAGCCCGGATGTGAGGCTCGACGAGACGCGCCGTGTCCTCGAACCTTACGACACCATCCTCGAGGAAAACGTTCTCGAAGTATGCGACGAATACTTCGCCCGGCTGCGGGACGGGAAGGATCTCGGCTTCCGTCACACCCGCAGCTGGGCGTCGCTGGCCGAGGAGCAGCCCGATATACGAACCCTCCTGCGAGGCGAGCGCGACCGCCAGGTGCGGCTGATCGTGGCGGAGAGGGATGAAGGAGACCTGCGATCTGATCTCGAGGAGACGCTAGAGATCGTGGATCGCTGGGAACGTCGCCGTGCACTGAAAAAACTCGCGGGGCGTATCGCCCGGGTTACGGTGTCGGTCTGGGCAAGAAGCGACTGGCATCCGGGCGAAATAGCCGAACCCATCGGCAACTACAGGCCCGATGAGCCCTACTGGAGACATCCGTGGTGGATTGTCCGTCCGGGCAATTACGATCCGAAGACCGGCTTGAGACTGGA
>JADDKG010000398.1 GCA_020253895.1 Rubrobacter sp. | reverse complement strand
TGCAGGCGCTGGTGCTGGCCGCCCGCGCCGGGGTGGTGCGGCTGGGGGACGGCTAGAGGAGCAGCCGCCCCTCGCAGACGTACTCGGCCGGGCCGCTCATGTACAGGGGGTCCTCCGCTCTCCCGGACCACTCGACCTCGACCGTCCCGCCGTCCAGAAGCACCCTCACCGGGCTCCGGACGAGCCCCTCCCGGATAGCGGCGGCCGCCGCGGCGCACGAGCCGGAGCCGGAGGCCAGCGTCTCGCCCGCCCCCCGCTCCCAGACGCGCATCCTGAGCTCGCTCGGCCCGCAGGCGTGGGCGAACTCCACGTTTGTCCTGTCCGGGAAGGCGGGGTCGTTCTCAACCTGAGGGCCGAGGGAGCCCAGATCCAAAGCCTCCACCTCCTCCCGGCCGGGGAGGAAGGCGACCGCGTGCGGGTTGCCCATCGAGACCCGTACGAACCGGTGCCCTTTTAGAACTACCGGCGGGTCGAACGCCGGGCTTCCCATCTCCACCCGGCTCAGCCGCCCGCCGTCCATGAGAACGACCTTCCGGACCCCGGCCCCCGTCTCGACGGTGAGGGCGTTTCCGGAGACCAGGCCCCGGTCGCGGGCGTAGCGGGCCAGGCAGCGGAGGCCGTTGCCGCACATCCCGGAGGGGGAACCGTCGGAGTTGTGGTAGATCATGCGGAGGTCCGCCCTGCGGGAGGGAGCGGGGACGAGGATCCCGTCGGCCCCGACCCCGAAGTGCCGGTCGCAGGCCCGGCGGGCCAGCTCCGCGAGGTCGCCGCCCCTCACCTCCTCCCACCCGAAGATGAGGAAGTCGTTGCCCGCGCCGTGCATCTTGGTGAAAGCCGTCATGGAGCCCGTGGCCGGAGATGATAGCACGTCCCTGCGGCAGCCCGGGCGGTCCGTGTGCAAGGAAGGTAGAGTCTTGAGGAAGGTCCGCCCGGTATCTAGAAACCATTGTAGCGGGCCCCGCGGCCCCTGTCACCACCGGGAGCGGAACATGTTGGGTAACAAGAGCCTGCCAGAGCCCATATGGTGGGTATAGCCGGGTATAAAGGGTGCCGGGTGTAGTCTTATCGCGAGCGGAGGTGGAACGGAGCCATGGAGGGTGGCGGAGAGCTTTGCCTCGAGGAGCGGGTCGCGCAGCTGCGGCGGGAGGGTCTCTCTGCGGAGGAGATAGCCCGGCTGATGGGCGTCGACCAGGAGTGGGTTGAGGAGCTGCTCTCCGCGTGGGAGGAGAACTAGCCCGTGCCGGAGAGCACGTCCTGCATCGTGTACAGCCCGGGCTCCGCGGCGGCGACGAACCTCGCCGCCCGCAGGGCCCCTTCGGCGAACGTCCGCCTCGAGAGCGCCCGGTGGACCACCTCCACCTCCTCCCCCTGGCCGTAGAGGATTACCCGGTGCTCCCCAACCACCGCCCCGCCGCGCAGGGCGTGGATCCCGATCTCGCCCTCCCGCCGTGGGGAGATACCCTCCCGGCCGTAGACGGCGACGTCCTCCAGCCGCTGGCCGCGCCCGGAGGCCGCGGCCCGGCCCAGGAGCAGCGCGGTGCCGGAGGGGGCGTCCCGCTTGCCCCGGTGGTGGGCCTCCACGATCTCTATGTCGTAGCCGGCGAGCTCTGCCGAGAGCCTCCGCACCGCCTCCAGCAGCAGGTTCACCCCGACGCTCATGTTCGGCGCCAGCACGATGGGGACGCTCCGGGCGGCCTCCTCGACCCGTGCTAGCTGCTCCCCGGAGAGGCCGGTCGTGCCGATAACGGCGGGCCTGCCGTAGGAGAGGTGCTCCACGGTCGCCTCGGGGGTGGTGAACTCCACGAGCACCCCGGCGTCCTCCGGCGGCTCCTCCGAGGCGGCCACGCCAACCTTTCTCCCCAGGCCGCACAGCTCGCCGAGGTCCGAGCCCAGCGCCGGGGAGCCCGGCTCGAGCACCCCTCCCGCGAGCTCCACCTCCGGGTCCTCCAGCGCCGCCCGGCAGACCTCGCGGCCCATCCGCCCGGCGGCCCCCACCACCGTTACCCGGATCACACTTCCTCGGGGGTCGGCAGCAGGTGGCCCTTCTGCTCCAGGACCTCCCGCAGCCTGCGGAGGTTCTCGCCGCCCATCGGCTGCATCGGCAGCCGCATCTCGTCCGAGCACAGGCCCAGCAGCGAGGCCGCGGTCTTTACCGGGATGGGGTTCGTCTCGATGAACAGCGCCCTGAAAAGGGGCAGAAGCTCGTAGTGCAGCTCCCGGCCGCGCCCGTAGTCCCCGTCCAGCAGGGCTTTGGTGAGCTCCGAGACGGCGGCCGGGGCCACGTTCGAGGCCACCGAGATGACGCCCCGGCCCCCCAGCGCCATGATGGGGAGCGTCAGCGAGTCATCGCCGGAGAGGATGCAGAACTCCTCCCCGCACAGGCGGCGGATGTCCGAGGCCAGGTCCATCGAGTGGGTGGCCTCCTTGGTGCCCACGATGTTCGGGATCTCGGCCAGGCGCGCGGTGGTCTCCGCGGAGATCGTCACCCCGGTGCGCGAGGGGATGTTGTACAGGATTATCGGGAGCGAGGTGTTCTCGGCTATGGTGGCGAAGTGCCTGTACAGGCCCTCCTGGGTCGGCTTGTTGTAGTAGGGGGCGACCTGCAACGAGCCGTCAGCCCCTGCCTCCTCGGCCATCTTCGTGTACCGGATGGCCATGTCCGTGCTGTTGGAGCCGGTGCCGGCGATCACCGGGACGCGCCCGTTCGCCACCCGGACCACCGTCTCCACCACCAGCCGGTCCTCCTCCTCGGAGAGGCAGGGGGTCTCGCCGGTGGTCCCGCAGGGCACGAGCCCGGAGACGCCCTGCTGGATCTGGAACTCCACAAGCCCCTCCAGGGCCTCGACGTCCACCTCCCCGTTCCTGAACGGGGTTATGAGGGCCGTGAGCGTGCCGCTAAACATCCTCTCTCTCCTCCAGCTCGAAGTCCCTGTGGAGGCGCCTGACCGCCTCCTCCACCCTTTCCGCCGGTATGACACATGTTACCTGTATCTCAGAGGTGGAGACCATCCGGATGGGGATGCCCTCAGCGCCGAGCGCTGCGAACATCCGGGCCGCATATCCTGGCCGGTTTAGCATCCCGGTGCCCACCACCGAGACCTTGGCCAGACCCTCCTCGCCCTCCACGGACCCGCCGAGGGCCCGGGCCACCTCCCCGACGGAGGAGCGGGCCTCGGCGAAGTCCGCGCGGCTGACGGTGAAGGCTATGTCCGCCACGCCCTCCTTGATGCCGCTCTCCACGATAACGTCCACCGAGATGCCCTTCTCCGCCAGGGGCGTGAAGACCTTGCTCAGGGTGCCGGGGCCGGTCCGGACGCCGTTGAGGGTTATGCGGGCGACGTCCGTGTCGTGGACTATCCCGGCTACCGTCTCCCGGGTCTCCAGATGCTCCACCTTCTCGCCTCCCGTGATGATCGTGCCCGGGCTCTCCTCGTCGAAGGAGGAGAGCACGTGTATCTCCACCCCGTAGAGCGCCCCGAGCTCCACCGCCCGGGGGTGCATGACCTTGGCCCCCCGCCAGGCCATCTCGGCCATCTACGCGTAGGAGATGGCCGGGATGCGCCGCGCCCCGGGGACGATGCGCGGGTCGGCGGTGTAGACGCCGTCCACGTCGGTGTAGATCTCACACCGCTCCGCCCCGAGCGCCGCCGCGAGCGCCACCGCCGTGGTGTCCGAGCCGCCCCGCCCGAGCGTCATCACGTCGCCGAGGGCGTTCATCCCCTGGAAGCCGGCGACGATGACGACCTTCCCCTCCTCCAACAACCGGCGGATGCGGTCGGGCCGGATCTCGGAGATGACCCCGGAGCCGTAGCGCCCGGTGGCCCGCATCCCGGCCTGCGGGCCGGTGAGCGAGACGGCGGGGACGCCCCGGTCGTGCAGCGCCATCGCCAGGAGCGCCACCGACTGCTCCTCCCCGGTGGCGAGCAGCTGGTCTATCTCCAGCGGCGAGGGGTCGCTGCTGACCTCGCCCGCGAGCCTCAGCAGCCGGTCGGTGGTCTTGCCCATCGCCGAGGCCACCACGACGAGGTCGAGCCCGGCCTTGCGGGCACGCCGGATCTTGCCGGCCACCGCCTTTATGTGCTCGGCGGTGGCCACCGAGCTTCCGCCGTACTTCTGGACCACGATGCCCAAAGGGAAAACCTGCCTTCTCCCGCCGCTTCCGGGTAAGTAGCCTAGCGCATCCTCGGCGCGTTGGCGAGGCTTTACCGGCCCGCAGGATCGGCATCCGGTCCGCCGGAGCGACCGCCCCCGGCCTCCCCGACGGCGGCCGGGAGGAGGGCTGGCGCCGGGCTTGCACGGCGGTCCTCGTTCGTTCAGAATACGCTCCGCGTCTCAACCGCATACGACAGGGTAAAGGCAGTCTCGCCGGAGGGGGGAACTCTTGCGAACGGCTTTGGGCGCCGCCGGGGGCGGCAGGCTGGTCTTTTTCGCGTCCGCGCTGTGTATGGTGTTGCTGCTGGCGGGCTCCGCCGGGGCGCAGATGCCCGAGATCGAGTCGAAGCGGGCCGAGGTGGAGCGGGTGCAGGCCCGGATCTCGGCCACCCTGCGCGACGTCTCCCGGATACAGGCGTCGTACGAGGAGTCCCAGACCCGCCTCGCCGCCCTGCGGGAGGAGATAGCTGAGAACCGGCGCGAGATCGAGGAGGCGAGCCGGGAGCTCGCGGACGCCCGGGAGCGGGTGGCGGAGCGGGCGGCGGGCTCCTACAAGGCCGGAGGGGTGATGTACCTGGACGTGCTGCTCTCGGTGCGCTCCTTCTCGGAGCTTGCCGGCAGGGGCCGCTTTGTCCTGCGGGCGCTCGAGGAGGACCGCAGGATCGTGGGGAAGCTGCGCGAGGCGCGCAGCGAGCTCGAGGAGCGGGAGGAGGCCCTGAGAGAGCGCCTGCGGGAGCAGCGGGCCGTCTCCGCGGAGCTCCTGCGGAAGCGGGCCCGGATCGAGCAGCGGCTGGAGGAGCACCGGCGGGCCTACGCCGCGCTCGACTCGGAGCTGAAGGAGCTGGTCCGCGAGGAGCAGGAGAGACGCGCCCGCGAGGCGGCCGAGGCCCGGCGGCAGGCCGCGGCGGAG
>JADDKG010000397.1 GCA_020253895.1 Rubrobacter sp. | reverse complement strand
CGCCAACGTGGTGCTCGGCAACGCCTTCGGGATTAACGAGGGAGTGGTGGTGGACACCCACGTCCGGCGGGTGGCCCGCCGGCTGGGCCTGACCGAGAACGACGATCCTGAGAAGATAGAGCGCGACCTCCTCCGGCAGGTCCCCGAGCAGGAGAGGACCCTGTTCGCGCACCTCCTGATCTTCCACGGCCGCCGGGTGTGCAAGGCCCGGCGGCCCGACTGCCCGAACTGCGTCCTGAACGACATCTGTCCCTCCAGCCAGGTCTACGCCAAACCGCGCTAGAATCCCGCCCAGGATGCCTTTCGGGAGGAAGCGACGGCCTGAGGTGCCGGACCCCGGGCAGCGGGTGAGCCTGCTGGGCCCGGACGGCCGGTGGCGCGACGGGTTCGTCGCCGTCTCTGGGCCGCTGAGCGACGACCGCTACGGGGTGGTGGTGCGGGTCGCCGAGGAGGGGGAGTACCGGGAGGCCCGGCGCGAGGGCCGCCGGCCGGTCTGGATGCCCTGGCCGCTGGAGCGGATGCGGTTCGGGCCCCCCTAGCGGACCCCCGCGAGCACCCGCGACACCCGCTCCAGGGCCCGGGAGATGTTCTCCCGCGAGTTGGCGTAGGAGAAGCGCAGGTGGCCCTCCCCGTAGGCCCCGAACCCGTCCCCCGAGAGGCAGGCGACGCCCGCCTCCTCCAGCAGCAGCCGGGCCAGCTCCCCGGCGGTGCGCCCGGTGCCGGTGATGCGGGGGAAGGCGTAGAAGGCCCCGTGGGGCAGGATACACTCCACCCCCGGGAGCGCGTTGAGGCCCTCCACGATCATGTCCCTCCGGGCTCGGAACTCCTGCACCATCTCCTCCACCGGTTCCTGGGGTCCCTCGAGGGCGGCGAGGCCGGCCCGCTGGGCGGCGGCGTTGGCGCAGGAGCTGGAGTTGACCTGCAGCTTCGTGAACTCCTCGGCCAGCCGGTTGGGCATCACCCCGTAGCCCAGCCGCCAGCCGGTCATAGCGTAGGTCTTGGAGAAGCCGTCGAGGATGATGGTCCTTCCGTCCGGGCCGAGCCCCGGCTCGGAGGCGATGCTAGCGAAGGAGGCCTCCGGGTAGACGATCCGGGAGTAGATCTCGTCGGAGAGCACATACACGTCGGGCCGTTCGCGGAGTATCTCCGCCAGGGCACCGATGTCTTCGGGGGTGAGTACGCCGCCGGTGGGGTTGGCGGGGGAGTTGAGGATCACCAGCCGCGTCCGCGGGCCGAGGCGGTCTCGGAACTCCTCCAGGTCGAGCCGGAAGCCGTTCTCCTGGCGCAGCGGGACAAAGACCGGCCGCCCGCCGACGAAGTTGACCATGGACTCGTAGATGGGGAAGGCCGGGTTGGGCAGCAGGACCTCGTCCCCCGCCTCCACCACGGCCAGGATGGCGAAGAACATCACCGGCTTGCCGCCGGGGGTGACGACCACCTGCGAGGGGTCCACCGGGATGCCGCGGCTGCGGAAGACGTCCTCGGCGATGGCCTCCCGCAGCTCGGGGATGCCGGCGGCCGGGGTGTAGTGGGTATGACCCTCGCGCAGCGCCCGGCACCCGGCCTCCACGATGTGGGCCGGGGTGTCGAAGTCCGGTTCCCCGATCTCCAGGTGGATGATCTCCCTGCCCCGCGCCTCGAGCTCCCGGGCCCTCGCCAGCACCGAGAAGGCCGACTCGGTCCCAAGCCGCCCCATGCGTCCCGCAAGCCTCAAGGGTTTCACGCTCCTTGTCTTCCTGGGTCCTGCCTGCTCCCGCGCACAGCCCGCACATGTTAGACGATCCGCGGGCGGGGATGGGGTGTCCGGGCGTGTCGGGCTGGTATCATCTTCCGTGCAAGGGAGGCGATGGTGGAAGCTGCCGCAGACCAGAAGACCGCAGAGGCGTCCGTCCGGCGCCTGCTCGTGGTGGATGACGACCCGGTCTCCAACCGGCTCATGCAGCGACGCCTGGAGAAGCTCGGCTACGAGGTCTTCTCCGCAGCCGACGGCCGGGAGGCGCTCGAGATGCTCCCTCGGACGGCGCCCGACGTGCTGCTGCTCGACATCTCCATGCCCGGGGTGGGGGGGCTGGACGTCCTGGAGCGGATCCGGGAGCGCGGGCTCGACGTTGCGGTCATCATGATGACCGCCTACGGTACGGAGGAGGTGGCCGTGGAGGCCCTCCGGCGGGGGGCCGACGACTACCTGCGCAAACCCCTGCAGCAGGCTGAGTTCGAGGCCGTGCTGGAGCGCACCGTGGAGCGGCTCAGGCTGGAGCGCCAGAACCGCGCCCTGCGGCGCCAGCTCGACGAGAAGCGGCGGCAGCTCGAGGCTGAGCTCTCTCGGGCCGCCAGGGTGCAGGCAGACCTGCTGCCCGACGAGGCGCCGCAGCTTGCGGGCTACGAGCTCGAGGCCCGGTGCGTGCCGGCGCGCGAGATCGGCGGGGACTTCTACGGATGGATGCGTACGGACCCGCAGACCCTGACCCTCACCCTCGGGGACGTGATGGGCAAGGGGATGCCGGCTGCCCTGCTCATGGCCACCGCCCGCGCCGTCTTGCGGGCGCTCTCCCGGCAGAACTCACCGGAGCGGGCGGTAAACCTGGCCGCCCGGGCGCTGGAGGACGACCTGGCGCGTTCCGGGAGCTTCGTCACCCTGTTCCACGCCCGGCTCGACCTCCCGAGCGGGACCCTCACCTATGTGGACGCCGGTCACGGCCACGTCTTTGTCCGGCGGGCCAGCGGGGAATCCGGACGCCCGTCAGAGGGAGGGGTACCCCTCGGGACCGTGCCCGGCTACGCCTACCGGGAGGGGACGCTCCGGCTCGAAGAGGGGGACACCCTGGTCGTCTACAGCGACGGGCTCGCAGAGGCCCGGCCGGGCTCCCTGCTGGACATCGGGGAGCTCTCCGGGAGCCTCTCCGGTGCCTCCGGGGCGCGGGAGATGCTGGAGCGGCTGCTCCGGCTCGCGGACACCGGAGAGGCTATCTCCGACGACCTGACGGTACTGGTTCTCCACCGCACCGGGGAGGGCTAAAGGATGGCTCCCCGCCGGCCGATAACCCCCCTTGTGAAGGTGCGCGGCATAACCGGGGGCGTTGGGGCCGGGCCCGCGGGAAGGAGGGTTCTTCTGCTCTTGCTGCTCGCGGTCGTGGCCGTCCTGTGCGGCGGGAGGGTGCCGGCGCTTGCCGCCGGCGCGCAGTCCATCGCGGTACCCTCATACTTCTATCCGGGGTCTCTGTGGGACCGGCTGGGGGCCTCCCTCCCCGAGGCCCGCCTCGCCGTTATAAACCCTGCCAGCGGCCCCGGGGAGGCCCCGAACCCGGATTACGCCTCACAGGTGCGGGAGAGCCGGGCGGCGGGGCTTACGGTGCTCGGGTATGTCCACACCAGCTACGCCGCCCGCTCCGGGGATGAGGTGAGGGCCGAGATCGACCGCTACTACGACTGGTACGGGGTGGACGGCATCTTCCTGGATGAGGCGAGCACCCGCTGCGCCGATCAGCCCTACTACGCCGGGCTCTACGACCATATAAAGGCGAGAGGCGGGCTCGTGGTCATAAACCCGGGCACCCAGACCAGCGAGTGCTACATGTCCGCGGCAGACATCGTCGTCAACTTCGAGGGCTCCCACGCCTCCTACGTGGAGGGGTACTCGGCACCGGAGTGGGTCTACGGCTACCCGCCGGAGCGCTTCTGGCACCTGGTCTACGCCGCCCCGGGGGAGGGGGAGGTGCTGGAGGCCGTCTACCTGAGCAAGCGGCGCAACGCGGGCTGGGTCTACGTCACCCCTGATGTGCTGCCCAACCCGTGGGACACCCTGCCCGGCCCTGCATACTGGGAGGCCGAGCGGCGGGCAGCCTCCGACGAGGATGACGTCACGCCGCCCGCGGTGTCCGTCCCGGAAGAGGACCTCGTCGCGTCCTCGCAGCTCGGCACCGGCGGGGAGGCGGTGCCGGTCCGGATCTCCTGGTCCGGATCCGACGGACAGAGCGGCGTGGCGGGTTACGAGCTGGAGCACAGCGGGGGTGGGGGGCCCTTCGAGCCCGTCCCGCTGCCCGAGCCCTCCGCCACCGGGGTGACCCTGCGGCTCGCCCCGGGCGGCCACGCCTTCAGGGTCCGGGCCCGGGACCGGGCTGGCAACGGGAGCGGCTGGGTGGCTTCGCCAGGGTTCTCCCTGACCGCCACCCAGGAGGACGGGACCGGGGTCTCCTACCCGTCGGGCAGGTGGAGGCTGGCTCAGCCCCCGGGAGCCTACGGCGGGGAGCTCAGGTACGAGAAGGGTCCCCCGGCGGCTGCCCGGTTCGTCTTTACCGGGCGGGAGGTGGCCTGGGTGTCGACAGAGGGGCCCAACCGCGGCAGGGCCGAGGTGTGGGTGGACGGGACCCGGGTGGCGACGGTAGACCTCTACGGCTCGACGGTCGGGGCCCGGGAGGTCGTCTTCCGCAGGGAGTTCGGGACCCGGG
>JADDKG010000396.1 GCA_020253895.1 Rubrobacter sp. | reverse complement strand
GCCCCGGCGAGCGGTTGCCGGCCACCACCCGGTGCTCCCCGCTCCGGAGGAGGCGCCGCACCATGTTGGCGCCCATCCTCCCGAGCCCGTAGATGCCTATCTCCATCCGGCCTCCCCTCCTTTAACGCCTCAGCCGCGGCCGTCGAGCAGGGAGCGCACGGCTTCGGCTATGCTGCCGAAGCCGATCCCTGCAGCGTCCATGAGCTCCTGCGGCTTGCCGGAGCCCGGCATCCCGCTCACTGCCAGATGCCTGAGCCTGAGGCCGTCGAGGGCCCCGTGTCCGGCGAAGGCGGAGAGCACCGCCTCCCCCAGGCCGCCCTCCGGCCAGTGGTCTTCGGCGACCACGACCCGGCTGCCGGTCTGGCGGGCGGAGGAGAGCAGGGTCCCGGCGTCGATGGGCTTGACCGAGTAGGCGTCGATGACCCGGACCCTCACGCCCTCCCTCTCCAGCTCGTCGGCAGCCCGCAGCGCCTGGTGGACGGTTATGCCCGCGGCGACCACCGTGACCGCGTCCTCATCAGAGGAGCGGAGCACCTTGCTGCCCCCCACCGGGAACTCCTCGTCGGCGGGGTAGATCACGGGGGTGGAGTCGCGGGTGGTCCTCAGGAAGCTTATCCCCCCAAGCTCGGCCATCTCCCGCACCAGCTTCACCGTCTGGTTGGCGTCGCAGGGATACAGGACGGTCGATCCGTGCAGCGAGCGCATCATCGCCAGGTCCTCGAGCCCCATCTGGGAGGGGCCGTCCGGCCCGATGGAGACCCCGGCGTGCGAGCCGCACAGCCTCAGGTTGGCCCTGGAGATGGCGGCCATCCGGATAAAGTCGTGGGCCCGGGTGAGGAAGGCGGCGAAGCTGGAGGCGAAGGGCACGTACCCGCGCACGCTCATCCCCACGGCGGTAGCAACCATCTGCTGCTCGGCGATAAACATCTCGAAGTACCTCTCCGGGTGGGCCTCGGCGAACTTCTGGGCCCTGGTGGAGTCGCTGACCTCGCCGTCCATGACCACCACGTCCTCGCGGGCCGCGCCGAGCGCCTTGAGCCCCTCGCCGTAGGCGGTGCGGGTGGCCTCGGAGTCGCCGACCTCCCACCGCTTGGGCTCGTACTTCCCGACGAACCCGGACCTGACCGGGGGCTCCGGACGGCGCTCCGGCCTGGCGACCTCGACGGTTATGTCCCGCTCGCCGCCGAGCTCCCGTATGGCCTGCTCCGCCTGATCCGGGGGCACCGGCTTGCCGTGCTTGCCGAGCTGGTCCTCGAGGAAGGAGACCCCGCGCCCCTTCTTGGTGCGCGCGATCACCAGAACCGGCCGGTCCTGCTCTAGCGCCTCGGCGTAGGCCCGGTCTATCTCCTCCACGTCGT
The DNA here is from genome assembly GCA_020253895.1 of Rubrobacter sp. Classification (GTDB taxonomy): domain Bacteria; phylum Actinomycetota; class Rubrobacteria; order Rubrobacterales; family Rubrobacteraceae; genus Rubrobacter_B. The sequence goes on along the minus strand of JADDKG010000396.1, from coordinate 3,255 downwards.
GGCCGTCGATCTGGATGGCGTGCCAGCCGAAGGCCCGGGCCCTCCCGGCGTAGGCGTCGCCGTTCCAGCCGTCCATGGTCTCCCGGGTCTGGCCGAGACGGTTCATGTCCAGGATAGCGATCAGGTTGTCCAGCCCGTAATAGGCGGCGTGCTGGAAGGCCTCCCACATGGAACCCTCGGCCATCTCGGAGTCCCCGCAGAGCACCCACACCCTATAGGGCAGCCTGTCCAGGTACTTGCCGGCGAGCGCGATCCCCACCCCGATGGGCAGGCCCTGCCCGAGCGAGCCGGTAGCGACGTCCACCCAGCGGATGGCGGGGGTCGGGTGCCCCTGGAAGGGGCTGCCGAACTTGCGGAAGGAGAGCAGTTCCTCGTCGGTGATGGCCCCGGCCGCCTTGTACATGGAGTAGAGCAGCGGCGAGGCGTGGCCCTTGGAGAAGATGAGCCGGTCGTTGAGAGGGTTTTCCGGGTCCTCGAAATCATAGCGGAGGTAGCGTCCCATGAGGACGGCCATGAGGTCCGCCGCGGACATCGAGGAGGTGGGATGCCCGGACCCGGCGGCGGTGCTCGCGCGGATAGAGTCCACCCTCAGCTGCTGCGCGAGCTCGCGCAGGGTGGTTGCGTCTATGGTCTTCTGGTTTACGTGGGCCATGGCTCTGAAATCTCCCTCCCTAGCGTCTCGGGCAACTGCCTGCTGCTCTCATCCCTGGCGGACGAGCCTCCGTCCCTTGCGCTCTATCTCCCGCAGGAGCTGCTCGAAGGATTCGGCGAACTTCCTGACGCCCTCCTCCAGCACCCGGGTGAGGTCGTCGTAGTCCACCCCGGCCTCTTGAACCGCGGCGAACACCCTGCGGGCCTCCTCCAGCCCCTCCTCGAGGGTGGGGCGGATGGTGGCGTGATCCATGGTGGCCTGGAGGGTGGAGTGCGGCATGGTGTTGACCGTCCGGGGGCCGATGAGCTCCTCGACGTACTTTACGTCGGAGTACTCGGGGTTCTTGGTGGAGGTGGAGGCCCAAAGCGGCCTCTGGACCCGGGCGCCCGCGGAGGCGAGCCGCTCCCACTCGGGACCGGCGAAGATGCGCTTGAACTCCTGGTAGGCGAGCTTGGCGTTGGCCACGGCCAGGCGGCCCTTCAGCTCCGGATGTCCGGCCTCATCAAGCCTCCGGTCGGCCTCGGTATCCACCCGGGAGACGAAGAAGCTGGCCACGCTGGCCACCCGGGAGGGGTCGCCGCCGGAGCCCACGAGCCGCCGCAGCCCCCTGATGTACGCCCCGGCGACCTCCCGGTAGCGTCCGAGAGAGAAGATCAGGGTGACGTTTATGGAGCGGCCGCGGGAGATCATCTCCTCTATCGCGGGCAATCCCTCCCTGGTGGCCGGTATCTTGACGAGCAGGTTGGGCCGGTCGACCATCTCGTGCAGCCGCTGGGCCTCCTCGATGGTCCCGGCGGTGTCGTAGGCGAGGTCAGGGGAGACCTCGAGCGAGACGTAGCCGTCCTCCCCGCCCGTCCGCTCGTAGACGGGCATGAGGACGTCGCAGGCGCCCCGGATGTCCTCCCGGGCCAGAAGGAAGAAGACCTCCCGGGGATCCTCCTCCCCCGCAAGCTCCCTCAGCTGCCCGTCGTAGAGCGGCGACGATGAGACGGCCTTCTGGAAGATGGTGGGGTTGGAGGTGACCCCGGTGACCCCCTCCTCGATGAGCCGTCTCAGCCCTCCCTCTACGACGTCCTCGCGGGAGAGCGAGTCTATCCAGACGCTCTGCCCTATCTCCTGCAACCTCTTCAGCCGCTCGTTCATGCCGCTCTCTCCGCCTCCCTGTAAAGAGACCTGTCTCTCCCAAGTCTACACCCGCGCGCCGGGGGATAGCCCCCCGCAAAGAGCTACCATTTTAGAGGCCCCGCCAAACCTCACGCACCCCTTGACCCTGACGCAGCGTCAAGGCCTACACTCGGGGGCGAGATGAGCGACCGGAGGAGGCTCACCATCGGGGAGGCCGCGCGGCTGCTGGGGATGACGCCGCGGGCCATCCGCCACTACGAGCGCCTGGGGCTCCTGGAGGAGCCGGAGCGCTCGGCGGCGGGCTACAGGCTCTACGGGGCCGGTGATCTGCTGCGGCTGCGGCGGATAAAGCGGCTGCGGGAGCTGGGGCTCGGGCTGCGCAGGATCGGGGAGATCCTGGACGCGCCGGAGGCCGGGGTGGGGCGGCGGCGGGTGCTGAAGACCCTCCTGGGGGAGGTGGAGGCCCAGATCAGGGAACTCGAGGAGCGGCGCGCCCTGATCCTGAAGGCCCTCTCCCAGGCGGAGCCCGAAACCCCACAGGACCTCCCGCTCTTTCTGCGGCTGCTGCGGGAGCGCGTGGGCGGAGAGCTGGACCCCGACCTGCTGGAGCAGGGGCGGAGGCTCTGGGCGCTGCTTGACGCCTTCGAGTGGCCGGAGGGCTACCGCGAGGCCCAGTACGCTCTCACGGCCTACCTCGCGGAGCACCCGGACAGGCTCCGCGAGCTCCTGGAGCTGGAGGAGCGCCTCCTCCGTCTCTCCGAGGCTCCCGAGGACTCGCCGGAGGTGGAGCGGCTGGCGGAAGACTTCGCCCGCTACTGGCGGGGCTACCCGCGGGATCCCACCCTGCCAGACTCCCTGCAGGAGTGGACGGGGGCCACCGAGAGCGTCTTCTTCGAGATAGCGCTCTCCGGGCTCTCCCCGGCCCAGCGGCGGTGCCTCGAGCTGGTGCGGCGGCTGCTGGAGAGCCCGCGGTGAGGCGGGCGGCGAGGCTGGCCGTGCCGGTCCTGCTGCTCGCGTCCGGGGCTCTGGCGCTCCAGGCAGACCTCCTGGAGGCGCGGGAGGCCCTTCTTGTCGCCGTGGCCCTGGAGGCCTTCCTGCTGGCGGCGGGGGCGGGAGGGATGCTGCTCGTGCTCCGGCGCTTCCGCGAGCGGCGGGCAAAAGGGGTCGAGCGGTGGCGGGCGCTCGAGGAGGCGCTCTCGCTGGTGATGCCGGGGGTAGCTGCGCGCCTGATCGTGACGGAGCAGCTCGTCTTCTGGTGCCTCCTGCGCTGGGCGCTGGGCCGCAGAACGGGCCCCGCGCGGAAGGGCGAGTTCGGCTACCACCGGCGCTCCTCCCTCAGGACCATCCTCCCGCTCGTGGTCCTGCTCTCGCCCGCAGAGCTCGGCGCCACCCACCTGCTCGCGCACCTCCTCTCCCCGTGGCCGCCGCTGAAGTGGGTCCTGCTGGCGCTCGGGGTCTACGCTCTCCTGTGGCTGGTG
>JADDKG010000395.1 GCA_020253895.1 Rubrobacter sp. | reverse complement strand
GAGCTGGAGGCTGAGATCGTACGGTTCGTCCGGGAGGGCCGCCGGGCGACGGTGCTGAACGTGAACGCCCACTGCCTGAATCTCGCCTGGGGTGAGCCGCGGCTGCGGGCCGCCCTCGCGCGGGCGGACCTGGTCTTCTGCGACGGCGCGGGGGTGCAGCTCGCGGCCAGGCTCCTCGGGGAGCGCATCCCGGAGAGGATCACGTACGCCGACTGGGTCTGGCGTCTGGCGGCCCTCGCCGCCGCGCGGGGCTTCTCGATGTACCTCCTCGGTGCCCGGCCGGGGGTGGCGGAGGAGGCGGCCCGGAGGCTCGTGGAGCGCCACCCGGGGCTGCGGGTTGTTGGCACCGGCCACGGGTACTTCGACCGCCGCCCGGGGAGCCCGGAGAACGAGGCCGTGGTGCGCCGGGTCAATGACGCCGACCCGGACCTCCTGCTGGTGGGGTTCGGCATGCCGGAGCAGGAGCTGTGGGTCATGGAGAACCGGGGGCGGCTCGGGGCGCGGGTGGTCCTCACCGGCGGGGCCGTCTTCGACTACGCCTCCGGGCGGCTGAGGCGCGGCCCGCGCCTGCTGACCGAGAACGGCCTGGAGTGGCTGGCGCGGCTCCTGATCGAGCCCCGCCGGCTGTGGCGGCGCTACCTGGTCGGGAACCCCCTCTTTCTCCTGCGGGTGCTGCGCTGGTGGGTGCTCGGCCGCCGGTAGGAGCGGCGCGGTATACTCTTCACGCCGTTGGTGGAGGTGCTTTCTCGCCGTCGTGCGCTTTTTAGGGGATCTCATAAAGGAAGTCTCCCGGGCCAGGCCGCTGCGGCGCTCCCTGAGCGTGGCGGTACTCCTGCTGCTCGACTCCCTCGCGGTCTCTGCCGGGCTCTTCGGTGCGGCGGCGCTCTCCGGCAACGGGCATGCGCTGCGGCTGTTCCCGCTGCTCGTGGCGCTCTGGCTCGGGGTCTGCGCGGTGCTCGGGCTCTACGGCCTCGCCCCCTCCCGGCGCAACCCGGCCGCCCTGGTCGCGGCGGGGCTGGTGTGGTCCGGCCTCGCGGCGCTGGGGGCGGCCGTCTACCCGGAGAGCGGGCTGGGGCTCGGCCTGATCCTGCCCGCCGCCCTGCCCGCGGTCGCCGCGTCGGGGGGGCTGCGCCTGCTCTACGAGCGGGTGGTGGACAGGGTGTACAGCCGGGGGCTGGCCCGGGTTCCGGTGGTCCTGGTGGGCCCGGAAGAGGACCGGGAGCGCCTGCGGCGGATGGTGGAGCGGACCCCCGGCGGCTACGAGCCTGTCGGGGAGCTGGACCTCCGCGGCGGGGCGGTGGACCTTCCCGCTCTGCGGGAGGAGCTCGACCGCACCGGGGCCTCCGGCGTAATCCTCATGGGCGCCGAGCGGCTCTCGGACGAGGCGTTCCTCGGCCTGCTGCGCTCCGTCCGGCTGCGGGGCGTGCAGCTGAGGGTGGTGCCCGGGGCCCTGGCGCTCTTGCGGAGCCAGGTACGGCTCGAGGGCGGGGGGCTGCCGCTGCTCGAGGTGCGCTACCCCCGGCTGGACAACACCCAGCGGGCGCTCAAGCGGGCGATGGACGTAACGCTCTCCTCCCTGGGGCTGGTGCTCCTCGCGCCGCTTTTCGCCGCCGCCGCCCTCGCCGTCCGGCTGGACTCCCCGGGGCCCGTCCTGCTGCGCCAGAAGCGGGTGGGGGCCGACGAGACGGTGTTTATCTGCTACAAGTTCCGCTCCATGTACCTCGACGCCGAGGAGCGGCGGGAGGAGCTGGAGCCGCTGAACGAGGCCGGCGGGGCCGCCTTCAAGCTCCGGGACGACCCCCGGGTGACCCGGGTGGGGCGCGTCCTGCGGCGCTGGAGCATCGATGAGCTCCCCCAGCTGATAAACGTCCTCAAGGGAGAGATGAGCCTGGTGGGGCCGCGGCCGCTGCCCCTGCGGGACTTCGAGCGGATGGGCGAGCTGCACAAGCGGCGGCTCGCGGCGCTCCCCGGGATGACCGGCTACTGGCAGATCAGCGGGCGTAGCGACCTGCCGTTCGAGGAGATGGTCCGCCTGGACCTCTACTACATAGAGAACTGGTCGCTCTCGTTCGACCTGAAGATCATCCTGAAGACCATCGGGGCGGTCCTGGGGCGGCGGGGCGCCTACTGACCCATCTCGTTGAGTATACGCCGGATCTTACGTCCGTAGGACGGGTCTGTGGCCCAAACGCCGCCCCCGAGCTGGCTGATCCTCCTGACCCAGTAGCCCCGGGCCTTCTGCGCCGCACGGGCGTCGTAGAAACGGTCGTGCGGCTTGCCGATAGGCCGCCTGCCGGTGTAGGCGGCCATGTGGTTGATGTGCATCCTGACGCCTGCGCGGGGCGTCCTGGGCCGCTCGAAGTCCCGCGGGGCGTCTCCGACCCGGCCACCCTTCTTGATCCCGGCCATGTTCCAGGGGCGGGAGTCGCCGCCGTAATGCCCCCGGCCGGTCTCCAGGATGGCCTGGGCGATGAGCACGTCGGGGGCCAGGCCCCTGCGGGGGGCGAGCCGGTAGTAGATGGGGATGGTCCTGAGGATGTAGCGGGTGGAACCGATGGAGCGAGCGTACCGTTTGACCCGGGCCTCCCCGTAGATGGGCCTGCCCAGGATGGAGTCTGGGGCACGCACCGCCCGGGCCTCCGCGGCCCGGGCCTCCGTGGCGGGGGAGGAGGCTGACAGGGCAAAGGCCCCTCCCAAAAGAAGGAGAAGGGCGAGCATGGCTAGCACGCCGGATGATCCGGTATATGATCTCACGTGTTCCTTCTCCGCCATGCCCCCCTCCGCAGAACTCTCCGGTGCCTCTTCGCGGAACCTCATCATACCCGCGTCCGTTCCCTACCGCTAGTGCACGATCAGGCGACATTTTGTGGGACGGTGAGATGCTCGTAATGGGGACACCCAAACACCCGGCACACCCTCT
>JADDKG010000394.1 GCA_020253895.1 Rubrobacter sp. | reverse complement strand
GGGTGCGCCGGCTCGGGGAGTACGCGGCGGAGAAGGGGCTCGAGATCGTCATCGAGCTGGAGCCGTTCAGCCAGGCCCTCGTAAAAGACGTGGACGAGCTCGTCCGGTTTATAAGGGAGGTGGATCACCCGGCCGTCAAGGCCAACGCCGACATCTCCCACCTGCACCTCTCGGGTGCGTCCTTCGAGGACGTAAAGAAGCTTCAGGGGATCATCGGCCACATCCACCTCTCCGACTGCGACGGCAAAAAGCACGGCGATCTGCCGGCGGGCAGGGGGGTCACCCCGATCAGGGACTACCTGAAGGCCATCGTGGATACGGGCTACTCGGGAACGGTCTCCATAGAGCTCGAGTACGCCCCGGACCCGGACAGGATCGTGGAGTGGGTCGAGGAGGCCTACCGGGAGACCGCCCGGATCATGGCCGAGCTCGGGGTCCGCGAAGGGGCCAGGGCCTGAGGGGGTGGCCCGTGGCGGGGATAGACCTTGACCTCAGGTACCTTCCCGAGCTCGGGGGCAAGACCGACTACCGGATCGGGGCGATCGGCGCCGGGTTCATCATGCGCGACGTGCAGCTGGCGGCGTACGACGAGGCGGGGTTCAACGTGGTGGCGATCGCCTCACGGACCCCGGAGCACGCCCGGTCTTGCGCGGAGCGCTGGGGGATCGGCCGGGTCTACGAGACCTGGCGGGAGCTGCTGGCCGACCCGGAGATCGAGATCCTCGACATAGCCTACCCGCCGGACCAGCAGCTGGGCATCGTGCGCGAGGCGGTGGAGCACGCCGGGCATATAAAAGGCATACTCGCCCAGAAACCCCTGGCGACGAACCTGGAGGACGCCGCCGAGATCGTCCGCCTCTGCGAGGAGGCCGGGATAGTCCTTGCGGTAAACCAGAACATGCGCTACGACCAGTCCATGCGGGCCCTGAAGACCCTCCTGGAGAGGGGCTACCTCGGCGAGCCGGTCGTCGCCCAGATCGTCATGCACGCCCGCCCGCACTGGCAGGATTTCCTGCGGGGGCTGGACCGGCTGGCGATACTGAACATGAGCATCCACCACCTGGATGTATTCCGCTTCCTCTTTGGGGACCCGGAGCGCATCCTGGTCAGCGTCCGGGAGGACCCGAGCATAGGCTTCGGGCATACGGACGGGATGGCCTTCTACATCCTGGAGTACGCCGGGGGCCTGCGGGCCGTCTCCATCGACAACTGCTTTACCTGGACCGACCACGGCATAGAGTGGAGGGTGGAGGGTACGGAGGGGGTGGCGAAGGGGACCATCGGCTGGCCCGACTACCCGGAGGGCAGCCCGAGCACCCTGGACTTCACCACCAGGCTGCAGCCCGGTTACTGGTTCCTCCCGCGGTGGGAGGAGCGCTGGTTCCCCCAGGCCTTTATAGGGACGATGGGGCAGCTCATGCGGGCCCTGGAAGAGGGTGCCGAGCCGGAGATCTCCGGCCGCGACAACCTGAGGACCATGGCCCTTGTCGAGGCCGCCTACCGGTCGGCCGGGGAGGGACTTGCGGTGAGGCTGGACGAGATCGGCACGAAGGAGGCTGCAGGTGGCGGTGCTTGAGGGGAAGGTGGCGGTGGTCACCGGCGGTGGCGGCGGGCTGGGAGAGGGCATCTGCTCCAGGCTCGCCGCCTCCGGGGCCGCCGTGGCCGCGGTGGATGTGGACCCGGAGAAGGCCCGGCGGATCGAACGGCTGGTCACCGGGGAGGGCGGGCGCTGCGTGGCCGTGGAGGCCGACGTCTCGGACCGCCGTTCGGTCGAGCTGATGGCTGAGCGGGTCGCCGGCGAGCTCGGGGGCATAGACATACTGGTCAACAACGCTGCCATCTACCCCTTGAGGCCCTGGACCGAGATAGAGGAAGAAGAGTGGGACCGGGTGCTCGCGGTCAACCTCAAGGGCTACTTTTTGTGCGCCCGGGCCGTCTACCCGTACATGAGGGAGCGGGGAGGGGGCAGGATCATCAACGTCGCCTCCATAACGTTCTTTATAGGCTGGGCGGGGTTTCTGGACTACGTCTCCTCCAAGGGGGCGGTGATCGGCTTTACCCGGACCCTGGCCCGGGAGGTGGGGCCGGAGGGGATCACGGTGAACGCCATCTCCCCCGGTGCCTTCCCGACGGACGCCGAGAGGGTCCATCCGGACCAGGAAGCCCTGAACCGCCGGATACTCGACGCGCAGTGCATCAAGCGGCGGGGGAGACCGGAGGACGTGGGCAATTTGGTGGCGTTTCTCGCCAGCGAGGAGGCCTCCTTCATCACCGGGCAGACGATAGAGATCGACGGCGGATGGGCGATGCACTGATGGTGCGCCTGTGGGGGAGGGAGTACGGCCGCCGCGAGCTCCTGCGCCGGGTCGGGCGCCTCGAGCAGGTTGCGGGCGTGCGCCTGGTCGGCCTGGAGGACGGGATGGGGCGCGGGGTGCGCGTTCTGGAGTTCCACACGGGCAGCGGCTTCTCGTTCGAGGTGCTGGTGGATCGCGCCTTCGACATCGGACGCTGCGGGTTCAAGGGGCGGCCTTTGAGCTGGATCTCGGGGGTGGGCACGAGCGGTCCCTGGTTCTACGAGCCGGAGGGACTGGGCTTCTTCCGGACCTTCGGGGGCGGCATGCTCACCACCTGCGGCCTGGACCACGCCCTGTTTATGGCGGAGGACACTGCCGAGCAGTACCACTACCCGCCGAAGCGCACCGAGAGGTACGGGCTGCACGGGCGCGTCTCTAACCTCCCGGCCCGGCTGGCCGGGTACGGCAGCAGGTGGGAGGGGGAGGAGTGCGTGCTCTGGGCGGAGGGCGAGGTGCTGCAGGCGGCGGTCTTCGGGGAGCAGCTTGCGCTGCGGCGGCGGATCGAAGCCCGGGTGGGCGGCTCGCGGCTCACCGTCAGCGACGAGGTGGAGAACGTGGGCTTCGACCCGACGCCGCACATGTACCTCTACCACGTGAACGTGGGGTTCCCGGTGGTGGACGAGGGGGCGGAGCTGCTTGCTCCCGCCTCATCTGTCACCCCGCGGGCCCGCGGGGTGACAGATGAGGCGGGAGCAAGCAGCTCCGC
>JADDKG010000393.1 GCA_020253895.1 Rubrobacter sp. | reverse complement strand
GAGTAGATCTCGTTGTAGCACTCGTCGGAGAAGAGCAGGATGTCGTGCTCCTCGCAGAAGGCCGCGACCTCCTCGAGGTAGGAGCGCGGCGCCCGGGCCCCGGTGGGGTTGTGGGGGTAGTTGATCCACAGGATGCGGGTCCTCCTCGGGTCTACCGCCTCTAGCGGTAGCAAAAAGCCGTCCTCCCGCACCAGCCTCACCGGCAGCGCCTCCCCGCCGGCGAAGAGCGCCCCGCGCTCGTAGACGGGGTAGCCCGGGGTGCCGTATGCGACCCCGCGCCGCTCGTGGGTGTGGTGCAGGAAGGGGAGGTGGGCGTGGAAGATGGCCTCCTTTGAGCCGGAGGCCGGGAGCACCTCGGTGTCCGGGTTTAGCCTCACCCCGTGCCGCCGCCACATCCAGCCGCAGAAGGCCTCGCGCAGGGCGGGTGTGCCGGAGGCGCTGGGGTACTGGCTCACCTCGGGGATGGCCTCGGCGAGCGCCCGGCGGATGCCGGGATCGGTCGGCTCCCGGGGGTCGCCCGCGCCGAAGTCGAAGAGCCGGGCTCCCCGCTCCCGGAGCCGCTCGCGCCGCTCATCCAGGCGCAGCAGCGGGTAGGCTCCCTGCTGCTCGAGCACCGGGTTGAGCAGGAGAGGGGTCGCGTCGGCTTTTCTCACAGGGTATAGTCCCCCTAGGGTCCGGTTCCTGCTGCCGGCCAGAAATATACCATGGAGGTGGGCCGCCCCGGAGAGGGGCGGTATGCAACGGGGGAAAAGGAGGTAGAGGCTCTTGGACGAGTTCCACTACAGGGGGGGCGTCCTGCACTGCGAGGACGTCCCGCTGCACGAGATAGCCCGCGGCGCGGGCACACCGGTCTACGTCTACAGCCACGCGGCGCTTGAGCGGGCCTACAGCGAGGTGGATGAGGCCTTCGAGGGCCTGGACCACCTGGTGTGCTTCGCGGTGAAGGCCAACGGTAACCTCGCGGTCCTGCGGGCCCTCGCCTCGTTCGGCGCGGGGGCGGACATCGTCTCCGGCGGGGAGCTCTACCGGGCGATGCGTGCCGGCTTCGACCCGAAGAAGGTGGTCTTCGCCGGGGTGGGCAAGACCGAGCAGGAGCTCAAGGCCGGGCTCGGGGAGCGGATCCTGATGTTCAACGTGGAGTCGGCCGGGGAGCTTGAGCACCTGGAGCGGCTGGCGAACCTGCACGGCAAGCGGGCCCGGGTGGCCCTGCGGATAAACCCAGGCGTGGACCCCGGCACCCACGAGCACATCTCTACGGGCAACGTGGAGAGCAAGTTCGGCATACCCGCGGACGAGGCCCTCTCCCTCGCCGAGAGGATCAAAGGCTTCAGGTGCGTGGACCTGATCGGGGTCCACCAGCATATCGGGTCTCAGATCGTGAAGGTCGCCCCCTACGTGGAGTCGGTGGAGAGGTGCGCGGCCCTGGTGGAGGAGCTCCGCAGCCGCGGCTTCGACATCCGCTACCTGAACATCGGCGGGGGGTTGGGGATCCGCTACCGGGACGAGGAGACACCCTCCCCCGCGGAGCTGGTCGAGGCGATACGGCCCTCCCTCACCGCCTCGGGCGCCAGGATCCTGTGCGAGATGGGCCGCTACATAGCCGGCCCCGCCGGAACCCTCCTCACCAGCGTCCTCTACCGCAAGCGGAGCGGCGGGAGAAGCTACATCGTCGCCGACGCCGGGATGAACGACCTGATCCGCCCGAGCCTCTACGGGGCCTACCACGAGATCCTCCCGGTCAGCGAAGGAGCCGGACAGACCCACGCCGACCTGGTCGGGCCGGTCTGCGAGAGCGGGGACTTCCTGGCCCGCGACCGCAGCCTGCCCGACGCCCGGGAGGGCGACGTGCTGGCCGTCATGAACGCCGGAGCCTACGGCTTCTCGATGGCCTCCAACTACAACTCCCGCCCCCGTCCCGCCGAGGTTCTGGTCCGCGGCGACCGCTGGGCCATAGTCCGCGAGCGGGAACACTACCCGGACCTGATCCGGGGCGAGCTCGTTCCCCCCTTCCTGTAAGGAAAAAACCAACCCCCGGTGTTGACCGGGGGTCCTTCTTGTCGCTATATTAGTGCACTAAGTACTATATTTAGGTGGCGGGCGGCGGCCCGTCCGGGAGCGGGTGGAAAGGAGGAGGTTTTGGGAGATGTCTGCTGAGGCTGAGGGGCGTGGCCTCGCCGGGGTGGAGGAAAAGGAGGGTTCGGGGCTTCGCCGGGTGGTTTTCGGGGCGCTGGTGGGGACGGCGCTCGAGTGGTACGACTTCTTTATCTACGGTACGGCGGCGGCGCTGGTCTTCGGGCGGCTCTTCTTCCCGGGCTTCTCGGAGCTTGCGGGTACTCTGGCGGCGTTCGCCACCTTTGGGGTTGCCTTCCTCGTGCGGCCGCTCGGGGGGTTCATCTTCGGGCACATGGGCGACAGGATCGGCCGGCGGGAGACCCTTATCGTCACCACGCTGCTGATGGGCATCTCCACCGGGCTCATCGGTCTTCTGCCCACCTACGAGACGATAGGGGTGTGGGCGCCGGTGCTCCTCACGCTGCTGCGGGTGTGTCAGGGGCTTGGGGCCGGGGCGGAGTTCGGGGGAGCCTCGACCCTGCTCGCCGAGCACGCGCCGCGGGGCAGGCGCGGCTTCTACTGCTCCTTCTCCCAGATGGGGGTACAGGTGGGGCTGGTGTGCGGGACGCTCGTCTTTCTGCTGGTGGGGCTCCTGCCGGATGAGCAGCTCTTCTCTTGGGGCTGGCGGGTGCCTTTCCTGATGGGGTTCGCCTTGATCGCGGTGGCGCTCTACGTGCGTCTCAGGATAGAGGAGTCTCCCGTCTTCCGCAGGCTGGAGAGTTCGCGGCAGACCGTCCAGATGCCCATCCTCGAGACGCTCCGGCGCTACCCGCGCAACTTTCTCATCGGGATCGGGGCCCACGTGTGCGACACCGCGCTGGCTTACTTCTACGCCACCTACAGCGTCTCGTACCTCACCAGCCAGCTCGGGCTGCCGCGGAGCACGGCGCTGGCGGGGGTGGTGCTCTACGGCCTGATCGTCATCCTGCTGCAGCCCGTCTACGGGGCCCTCTCCGACCGGATCGGACGCCGCCCGATCAACATCTTCAGCGTGGTGTTCACCGCGGCGTTCGCCTTCCCGTTCTTCCTGCTGCTCAACACGGAGTCTACGCCCCTTATCTGGGGGGCGCTCATCGTCGCCACCGCGCTCGGGTGGGCCCCGATGATAGCGGTGCAGGGGGCCTTCTACTCGGAGCTCTTCGGGGCGCGGGTCCGCTACACGGGTTTCGCCGCCTCGCGGGAGCTGGGGGCGGTGCTGGCGGGCTTCTCCCCGTTCATCTCGGTGGCGCTGGTGGGGATGGCCGACGGCGCGCCGTGGCTGGTGGCCGCGTTCATGATCCTGCTGGCCTTCATCTCGTTTGTGGCCTTCTACTTCTCCGAGGAGACCAAGGATGTGGACATAGCCCGGGCGGACCCGGCCTACGGGGAGACCTCCTAAGTGGAGCGTCTCTTCGGGCTGCGGACCGTCGTTACCGGGGCGGCCTCCGGGATAGGGCTCGCCATAGCCCGCAGGTTTCTGGAGGAGGGGGCGCGCGTGGTGCTCGGCTACCACAGCCGGCGCCCCCCGGGACCCCTCCCTCCGGGCCGGGCCATCGCCCAGCGGGCGGACGTGACCGATCCGGAAGAGGTGGCCGCCCTGGTGCGGCGGGCAACAGAGGAGTGGGACGGCCTCGACGTCATGGTCAACAACGCCGGGGTGGGGGTCGCCGCCACAACCCCCGAGACCTCAGAAGAGGACTTCTGGCAAGTCATGAGGGTGTGCGTGCTTGGAACCTTCTTGGGGATGAAGCACGCCATCCCCGCCATCCGTAACTCCGGAGGGGGCGTGATCATAAACATGAGCTCCATAGCCGCCCTTGTGGGCCTCAAGGAGCGGGCTGTCTACAGCGCTGCAAAGGGAGCGGTGCTTGCCCTAAGCCGGGCTGCGGCCATAGACCACATAGAGGAGGGGGTGCGCATCAACTGCATAGCCCCCGGGACGGTGGAGACGCCCTGGATAGAGAGGATCACCTCCACCCTCCCTGACCCTGAGGAGGCCAGGCGGAAGATGCGGGCCCGCCAGCCGCACGGGCGCTTTGTGAGGCCGGAGGAGGTTGCTGCGATGGCGGCGTACCTGGCGAGCGAGGAGGCTGCCTCTGTGGTGGGGGCCTGCATGGTGGTAGACGGGGGAATGACCGCCCGGTGAGATCTCCGGTTCTGCTACCCTGAAAAGAGTAGGTTGTTTGGTCCTGGGGGCAGCACGGAGGGGTTTGTAGGGCTTTGGAGGCAACCGGAGCGCTGGAGGTGGTGACGCTCGGCGAGGCGCTCATCGTTATGGACCCCGTGGAGAGGGGGCCTCTCAGGCACGTGCCCGGCTTCCGCAAGCGGGTGGGCGGCGCCGAGCTGAACGTGGCGGTGGCCCTCGCCCGCCTCGGGCACCGGGTGGGCTGGGCGGGCTCTCTGGGCGACGACGAGTTCGGCCGGGAGGTGCTCGGTTTCCTGCGGGCCGAGGGCGTGGATGTCTCGGGGGCCGTGCTCGACCCCGGGGCGCCCACCGGGCTGTACTTCAAGGAGTGGCGGGCGGGAGGGCTCAGGGCCCACTACTACCGGTCCGGCTCGGCGGCGAGCCGGATGGGGCCCGGAAGCGTGGACGAGGAGCAACTGCTCTCCGGAAGGGTCCTGCACCTCACCGGGATCACGCCCGCCCTCTCCGGGGGATGCCGCGAGCTCGTCGGGCGCCTGGCCGGGGAGGCGGGGCGGCGGGGGGTGCTCCTCTCCTTCGACGCCAACATCCGGTGGCGGCTCTTCGGGGAGCGGGACCCCCGGGAGGTGATAGGTCACCTGCTGAGGCGGGCCGGCCTGCTCTTCCTCTCCGACGAGGAGGCGGAGCTTCTGCTCGGCGGGAACGAACCTCCGGCCGTGGAGCGGGCCCGCGAGCGGCTCGGGGCTGGCGTCGTGGTCGTGCACTCCGCCGGAGGCTCCTTCGCCGTCGACGGGGGCGGCATCACCCGGAGGGAGGGGTACGCGGTAGAGGCCGTGGACACCGTGGGGGCCGGGGACGCCTTTGTCGCGGGCTTCCTCTCCGGGTTCCTGAGGGGCTGGGAGGTCGGGGCGTGCCTGGAGCTGGCCAACGCCTGCGGGGCGTGCGCGGTCGCCGTACCGGGGGACGCGGCCAGCATGCCGTCGGAGGAAGAGGCGCTGGCCCTCATCCGCGGCCGCCGGGAGCGGGAGCGTTAGCGGGAAGAGGAGGGAGGCTATGGCGGTTTCCGGGGGAGCGCTGGAGCGGCTCGGGCGGCTGGGCCTCGTGGCGGTGGTGCGGGGCCGCTCCTGGGAGGACGCGGTGGAGGTCTCGGAGGCCCTTGTGGAGGGAGGGGTGGCCGGGATAGAGGTCGCCTTCACCACCCCAGAAGCGGGGAGGGCGATCCGGGAGCTCGCCCGGCGGCACGGGGAGGACATCCTTCTGGGGGCGGGGACGGTGACCGCCCCGGAGCAGGCGGCGGAGGCCGCGCGGTGCGGCGCCTCCTTCCTGGTGAGCCCGGGCTTTGATCCTGGGCTGGTGGCCGCCATGCGGCGGACCGGTCTTCCCGTCCTGCCCGGCGTGCTCACCCCCGGCGAGGTGATGGGTGCCCTGCGGCTTGGGGTGGAGGCGCTCAAGCTCTTCCCGGCCGGGACGGTGGGGCCCGGTCACCTGCGGGCGCTGCTCGGTCCCTTCCCGGGGGTGCGCTTCGTGCCTACCGGTGGCGTCTCGGAGCACAACGCTGGCGAGTGGTTTGCTGCGGGGGCCTTCGCCGTGGGCGCGGGAGGGGCCCTGGCCCCACCATGCGTGCGCGGCGGGAGCCACCGGGAGGAGATCGTGGGTCTCGCGCGCCGGTTCGTGAGGGCGGTGGAGCGGGCCCGGGAGGGGACGCGCCGGTGAGCCGGGGGGAGAGGGAGGGGCTTGAGGAGATGTTCTCGCTGGGCGGCCGGGTGGCCGTGGTGACCGGGGGCACCGGCGTGCTCGGCGGGGCGGTCGCCGCGGGGCTCGTGCGCGCCGGGGCCCGGGTCGGGGTGCTCGGCCGGCGGCGGGAGCGGGCGGAGCGGGCGGCCTCCCGCCTCGCCGCGGGGGGAGGAGAGGCCCTCGCCCTCCGGGCGGACGTGCTCGACGAGGGGCAGCTCCGCCGGGCTAGGGACGAGGTGCTGCAGCGGTGGGGGAGGGTGGACATCCTCGTCAACGCCGCCGGGGGCAACGTGCCGGGGGCCGTGCTCGAAGCCGGGGCGGACCTCT
>JADDKG010000392.1 GCA_020253895.1 Rubrobacter sp. | reverse complement strand
GATCGTCAACAGCGCGTCCGCCGCCGAGCTGCGGAGGGATCCTAAGGTTCGCGAGGCGTATCTGGGCGAGGTCTGAGCCTTTTCCGGTAACATAGTCCGTGCTGCGGAGGCGTTTTCCCGGAAAGGAGGATGCGGGTGGGAGACTTCCCCTTCGCCCACACGCTGCGCGTCAGGTACTCGGAGATCGACGGCCAGAAGGTGGTCTACAACGCCCACTACCTCACCTACTTGGACGTGGCGATCACCGAGTACTTCCGCAACCTCGGCATAGAGTTTCTGGACTCCTCGCTCTTCGACATCGCGCTGGTGAGGGCGACGCTGGACTTCAGGAGGCCCGCCCGGCTGGACGACCTGCTGGACGTGTGGGTCTCCATCCCCAGGCTGGGGAACTCAAGCTTCACCGGCCGGTTCAGGATCCTGCCGCACGGCGAGAGCTCTGAGAAGCGTACGGTGCTGGACGCCGAGATCGTCTACGTCTCCTTCTCGGCGGAGGAGGGCCGCGCCGTCCCCATACCGGGCTGGGTCCGGGAGAAGATAGAGTCCTTCGAGGGCCGCACCAGCTCAAAGCGGTAGATGGTCCTCCCCCGGCGCTCCCACATCCGCTGGAACCTGGACTTCACCGGGGGGTTAAAGCCGGTCAGGTAGGGCTCCTCGTGGGTTCTCCTCCACCGCCGGTCCCTCTCGATCAGCTCTAGCATCTGGCGGAAGTAGTCCTCGTCGTCGGTAACGAGGCTCAGCTTCCCGCCCGGCGCCACCGCCCGGTGCATCTCCTCCAGGAACCGCTCGTTGAACAGCCGCCGTTTCCGGTAGCGGGGCTTTATGCCGGGGTCGGGGAAGTGCAGGTAGACGGCGCGCAGCGAGGCCGGCCTGAGCAGCGGGTACATCTGCCGGAAGTCGGCGCAGATGAACTTTATGTTCCCGAGGCCCGCCTCGGCCGCCCGCTTCACCGCCTTGTGCAGCGACTTCAGGTGGAGGTCCACCCCGACGAAGTTGGCCTGCGGGTCGCTCTGGGCCAGGTGGCATATGTACTCCCCGGTGCCGCAGCCCACGTCGAGCTCCAGGGGCCGCTCGTTACCGAAGAGCTCCGGCGATGAGAGGCCGGGAAGGCGCTCGGTTTCGTGGTAGAGCTGCCAGCCGGTGAAGCGCAGCAGGTAGCGCCGCGCCGTCTCGGGGTCCGGGGGCCTGACCTTCATTCTGCCGAGCTTCCTGCGGGTCATACCGTATAAGGTAGCAGGGGGGCGGCGGGTGTGGGGTGAAGGGGTTCCCGCGGTATAATCGCCGTCGGATGCGTGTCTACCTGATCGACGGCTACTCGCTGCTCTACCGGGCGTTCTACGCGCTGCCCCAGAGCATAGCGACCTCGAGCGGGCTTCCCACCAACGCCCTCTACGGCTTCACCAGCATGGTCCTGAAGCTGCTCGATACCGAGGAAGAGGTCGGGATCGGGGTGGTGTGGGACGGGGGGCTCCCCGCCTTCCGGACGGAGATCTACCCGGAGTACAAGGCCCAGCGGAGCGCCATGCCCGAGGAACTGAAGGTGCAGCTCGACCATCTGGATGAGATCCTGGAGGCGATGAACATCCCGGTTGTCCGGGTGGAGGGCTTCGAGGCGGACGACGTGCTTGCCACCATCTCCCGCCGGCTCCCCGAGGGGGTGGAGCTGTACATCGTCACCGGCGACCAGGACGCCATGCAGCTGGTGGACGGCCGGGTGAGGGTCCTGCGGACCACCCGCGGGGTCTCGGAGACCAAGGTGTACGGCCGGGACGAGGTCGTAGAGGAGTACGGGGTGACCCCGGAGCAGATCCCGGACTACAAGGCCCTTGTTGGGGACTCCTCGGACAACATCCCCGGGGTGCGGGGGATCGGGCCGAAGAGCGCCGCGGCGCTCTTGCGGCGGTTCGGCTCGCTGGAGGCCATCTACGAGCGCCTGGACGAGGTGGAGGCGAAGGGCACCCGCAAGAAGCTCGAGGAGGGGCGCGAGAACGCCCTCCTCTCGCTGGAGCTGGCCCGGATGCGCTTCGACGCCCCGGTGGAGTTCGACCCGGAGCGGCTGCGCTTCCGGGGGGTTGCGCCGGAGGTGCGGGACGTCCTGCTCCGGCGCTACGAGTTCAGGAGCCTTGAGCCGCGGATAGCCGGGCTTCCGGTGAGCGGCGGCGGACGGCCGCAGCCGGAGAGCGCGGTGCGGGTCGTGGAGGGGGAGGTGGAGCCCTCCCTGGAGCCGGTGGCCGTCGCGCCCGCCGGGGACGGCCGGTGGTGCGCCGCGGTGGCCGACGACGAGGTGCGGCTGTCGGGCGCCCTCCCGGAGCGGCCGCTGCAGGTACACGACGCCAAGGGGGCCGGGGTGCGCGGCGCCCACTTCGACACCTACCTCGCCGGGTACCTCGTCAAGCCCGGCCTCGGCAGCTACGACCTCGACGCGCTGGCGGCCGAGCGGGAGATCCCCGACTTCGAGGCCCGGCATCCGGAGCCGGCGGTCCGGGAGGCGGCCCGGCGGGCGGCGCTGGTGCGGGCGCTCGTCCCGCACCTC
>JADDKG010000391.1 GCA_020253895.1 Rubrobacter sp. | reverse complement strand
GCCGGGATATAGTCCAGAACGCCAGGGAGTTTATCGGCCAGGATAGAGAGATGCAGCAACCTGGGCGGGAAGAGCGAACGCAGCCTCCCCAGGCCCGCCGCTACCAGGTCAACGTCCTGGTTGACCGGGGAGGAACGGACAGGGCGCCCGTCATCTACGAGGACAACCCCACCTACAAGAATCTCCTAGGCCGGGTGGAGTACATGGCCCAGATGGGGGCCTTGGTGACCGACTTCAACCTCATCCGCCCCGGAGCCCTGCACCGGGCTAACGGCGGCTACCTCATCCTGGATGCCCGCCGACTGCTCATGCAGCCCTTTGCCTGGGAGGGTCTCAAGCGCGCGCTCCGCTCGCGGCTCTTGCGCATAGAGTCTCCGGGGCAGATGGTCGGGCTCATCAGCACCATCTCGCTCGAGCCCGAGCCGATACCGCTGGACGTGAAGGTCGTCCTGCTCGGTGACCGGCTGCTCTACTACCTGCTGTCGGCGCTGGACCCCGAGTTCGGGCAGCTCTTCAAGGTGGCGGCAGACTTCAACGAAGAGGTGAACCGCGACGGGGAGAACGACCTTCTCTACGCCCGGCTCATCGGGACGATTGCCCGCCGCGAGGGACTGAAGCCCTTCGACCGCACCGGGGTCGCACGGGTGATAGAGCACGGCTCGCGGCTCGCAGGGGACTCAGGCAAGCTCTCGGTGCACATGGAGAGCCTCGCCGACGTGCTGCGCGAGGCGGATTACTGGGCTTCCCAGAACGGCAATGGAGCGGTCACCGCGGAGGACGTCCAGCGGGCTATAGACGCCCGCACCTACCGCTCCGACCGGCTGCGCGAGCGGGTGCAGGAGGAGATCCTGCGCGGTACCCTGCTCATAGACACCGAGGGCGAGCGGGTAGGGCAGGTAAACGGGCTCTCGGTCATAGAGCTCGGCGGGTTCGCCTTCGGGCGGCCGAGCAGGATCTCGGCCCGCGTCCGGATGGGCCGCGGTGAGGTGGTGGACATCGAGCGGGAGGTGAAGCTAAGCGGACCCATACACTCGAAGGGTGTTCTGATCCTCGCGGGCTTTTTGGGTGCCCGCTACGCAGCAGAGCGGCCGCTCTCTCTCTCGGCCAGTTTGGTCTTCGAGCAGAGCTACAGCGGCGTCGAGGGGGACTCGGCCTCCTCCGCGGAGCTCTACGCCCTCATCTCGGCCATCGCCCGGGTACCGCTGAAGCAGTCGCTGGCGGTGACCGGCTCGGTGAACCAGCACGGCGACGTACAGGCCATAGGCGGGGTGAACGAGAAGATAGAGGGCTTCTTCGACATCTGCCGCAAGCGCGGCCTTACCGGGGAGCAGGGCGTGATCATACCCCACTCCAACGTGCAGCACCTGATGCTTCGCCAGGACGTGGTGGAAGCCGTGGAGCGGGGTGAGTTTCACATCTACCCGGTGCGGACGGTGGACGAGGGGTTGGAGCTCCTGACGGGGCTTCCGGCGGGCGAGCCTGACGAGGAGGGACGTTTCCCGGAGGATACGGTGAACGGCATGGTGGAGCGGCGGCTGGCAGAGCTGAGCGAGAAGATGCGGGCCTTCGCTGCGCGCTCCTCCGGTGAGGAGGACGAAAATGGCTGAGCCGCGTGCCTTCGTCCGGCGGGTGCTCGTCGTTCTCGACGCCTCCCCGCAGAACCCGGCGGTGCTGGAGAGCGCGGCGGAGCTCGCCGCCCGCCTGCGCAGCGAGCTCCTGGCGATGTTCGTCGAGGACGCCAACCTCCTGCGGCTGGCGGAGCTCCCGTTCCTGAGGGCGGTGGACCCGTTCTCGGGGGCCGCGCGGGAGCTGAACGGGATGACCATGGAGCGGGGGATGAGGGCCTACGCCCGTCGGGCCCAGGAGACGCTGCGGCAGGTGGCCTCGGGGCGGCGGGTCCGCTGGACGTTCAGGACGGTGCAGGGCACGGGCATCTCCAGCGCCGTCTCCGCGGCGTCCGGGACCGACCTGATCGTGCTGAGCAGCCCAGCAAGCCTCGCCGACGCGGAGGTCCGGGAGGCTCTGGCGGAGCGCGGCGGGGCCGTGCTCGTCCTGAGCGGGCGTCTGCGGCCAGGCAGACCGGTGGTTGCCGTGTGGTCCGGAGACCCGGCATCCGGACGGGCGCTGGAGGCCGCCGCCTACCTGGCGGGTTCCTGGCGGGCGCCGCTTGTCCTGCTCTCCCCGCCCGACCCCTCCGTACAGGGGCCGCCGGATACCTCCGGGCTGCCGCAGGCCGCGTCGTATCAGGTCCAGCGTCTAGATGCCGCTTCCCTCTCCGGCTTTCTCCGCGAGATGGGAGACCCCGGCCTCCTCGTGGTACCCTTCGGTACCGGAATAAAGCTGCAGGGGATCTTCGAGGAAGGCCGCTGGCCGGTTCTCCTCGTCGCCTGAAACGGCAGGCTGAGGGTTAGAAGGCTTTCCACGCTTGCGGTATACTTGCTCCCCAGAGCTTACGGGCCGGCGTAGCTCAGTTGGTAGAGCAGCTCACTCGTAATGAGCAGGTCAGCGGTTCGAGTCCGCTCGTCGGCTCTCTTTTTTGTCCGAATTTGCAGGTAAAACGCGGAGGAGCAAAAGGCCCCGGCGTATCGTCGGAGCCTCCGTACACCAGCCGGTACACCGACGCGGGCTGCCCTGCAGGATCGGCCGTCGATAGCCTCGCTCCGCAGCCGGGCAACGCTGACAAAACAGAAGGACCGCTGGATGGTCCTGTTCGCGTGCAACGTTAGAGCGGCAGATAGAAGAGCCGCCTCTCGCCACCCGGAACTGCTCGGTGAGGTATTCTGCCCGTCGGAGATCCTCCCCCGGATGCCGATCCGCTTTCCAGTCTTGTCCCTCTCTTCCGCAACCTCGAAGCGCCCGTGCAACCGACTTAAGGGAACGCGAACAACCCCGGGGATGCGTCCCTCCTCACACTCGTCCCGCTCGCGCGCATCCACGAGGACGGTCCGCTCCTCGTCGTCTCCGATCTCGTCTCGAAGCTCGTCCGCGCTTACCGTCCCGACATACTAATCTCCTGCCCCCAACCACTATTTGCTGAATTTCTATATAATAAAATACTGCTGAAGTATAGAAGTACACCTTGCCGAAGAGCGGGTTGGGCAGGGGACCGGCGCGGGTACTTGGCCGGATCGCCGCTCCCGGCTCGGGGAGTTGTCCGTGTAGCGGTGTTAGCCGCTTATTTTATTGCTGTATACTGTTGTAGATATATGAATCGGACGATTTGAGGTACGAGTTGAGGCGTTTGAGTGGAGAGGCGTTGGAGAGGGTGGCGGAGAGGTTCAAGGTCCTCTCGGAGCCGATGCGGCTGAAGCTGATCTACGCCCTCATGGACGGGGAGAAGACGGTTTCGGAGTTGGTCGAGGAGACGGGCGGTTTGCAGGCGAACGTCTCCAAGCACTTGGGGATGCTGCTCGACGCCGGGGTAGTGGGCCGCAGGAAGCAGGGCCTGAACGCCTACTACCGGATCGTCGACGAGTCCATCTATGAGTTGTGCGACCTGGTCTGCGGCTCCATACGGGATCGCCTGGAGGAGGAGTTGCGTGCTTTCTCCTCATCGCAGGGTCGTGCGACGGCTAAGGGCCAGCAGTAACGCCGACCACAGGTCGGGCGAGGAGAGTGAAGTGGTAGGGGAATCCCTCGGCCGGCTCGGCGGAGAACCCGGCCTCCTCGAGCATGCTCCTGCCCTCCTCAGGGGTTAGGGAGACCTCGCGCGGGGGACCCGTCTCTCGTTCCACGTCGCTCCGCCAGTCTACGCAGAGGAGAAGCCCGTCCGGTGCCAGCAGGCGCCGCATCTCCGCCAGCGCCGTCTCGCCCACCACTTCGTGCAGGAGGTTTACCGCCAGGATACGGTCCGCAACGCCGCTCTCGAGCGGCACCCGGTTCTCCTCCACGAGGTGCGTCCTGACGTTCCGCAATGGCGCTTTTTCTACGCGTTCGCGCAGCCTCTCCACCATCTCCGGGCTCTCGTCCACCGCGTGCACTACTCCTCGTGGCACACGTCGGGCCAGCGGGATGGTGAGGGTCCCGGTCCCCGCTCCGTAGTCCACCACCGTCTCGCCGCCACGAAGCTCCAGGAGATCCAGCACCCGTTCGTTGGGTAGGAACTCCTGGCGTTCGGGGCGCTCCAGTTGCTCCGCGCGAGCTGGATCGAACTTGTGAGGGCGCCGACTCACGCGACCTGTCCCTCGAACGGCAGGCCTTCGCGGGACCAGGCTGCCACGCCTCCCTCCAGATTGGACGATTCGTAGCCCTCCTCGGAGAGCATCCTGGCCGCGAACGCGCTGCGGTTCCCGGAGCGGCACACCAGGATCACCTCCTTCCCCTTCGGCAACTTGTCGGTTCGATCCCGCAGGCACTTCAGCGGCATATGCTTCGCGGCGGGGATCCTCCCGGCGCTCCACTCGCCTTTCTCCCGCACGTCGACGAGCACTGCCTTACCCGCCCTCACCTTCTCGTACGCCTCGCGCGGCGAGATCCCGACGGACGAAGAGCCCCCGATCAGCGCCTTGATCGCCCTCAGCACTACGCCGCCCTCCTCGAGAAGCGGTCCAGCCCGAAGGCCTCGACCAAAGCCCTCTTGGGAAGAGCGCCCACTACCGCCTTGGGCTCCTGCCCGGGCTCGAAGAACGCTATGGTCGGTATGCCGGACACCCCAAACCGTGCCGCGAGCTCCGGCTCGGCGTCCACGTCGACCTTGACGACCTTGACCGACCCCTCATAATCTCGCGCTATCTCGTCCATCACCGGGGCCACCATCCGGCACGGCCCACACCACGCGGCCCAGAAGTTCACCACCACGGGGATCTCCGAGCCGAGCACCTCCCTATCGAACGTTTCGGTCGTTACCGCTGTCGTCTTCGACACAGTATCTACCTCCTGGTTTTTAATAACCACATGGTGATCTAGTATATCACTGGAGTGTGCTGGGGTAGTTGCAGGGGTCGGCATCGCGTTCACCGCTGGTAGGAGACTACCCGTGCCATCCCGCTCTCCATGTGGTAGGCGTTGTGGCAGTGAAAGAACCACTCGCCCGGGTTGTCCGCCGCGAAGTCGAAGGTCAGCTCTCCCATGTGAGGCTCGACCAGCACGGTGTCCTTGAACGGGCCGCGCCCGGTGCCGTTCTCTACCTGGAAGAAGTGGCCGTGCAGGTGCATCGGGTG